>JBAVZX010000985.1:0-2810 GCA_049589015.1 Phormidium sp.
GGGTAAGACACACAAAAGCCTCATCTTGATTCCCAAAACCACCAGGAAAAACCCCAATTGCATCACTTTCTCGTAATAAAAACAGCTTTCGCGTGAAAAAATACTTAAAGTGAATTAACTTGGGATCTCCGTCGATAAACTGATTAGCTGACTGTTCAAAGGGCAGCTGAATATTTAACCCAAAAGACAAGTCTTTTCCTGCACCTTCATTTCCTGCCTGCATAATTCCGCCGCCGCCTCCTGTCATGAGCATGAATCCTAACTCAGTGACACGACGACCAAAGTCTACAGCCATTTGGTACTCTGGAGTATCTGATGCCAAACGAGCCGAACCAAAAAAGGTAACTTTGCGAATATGTCGGTAGGGATAAAAGGTTTGGAAGCCTCGCTCCATATCTAGTAAAGAAGCAGTTAAGATCTTCCAATCCAGGCGATCGCTCTCACTAGCGCCCATCCGTAATAAGGTAGCTAATGATTGCTCAATCCATTTCTTATACTTATGCGTTGGTAGCCGCTCGATTAACTCTGCCAAGTCTTCTGGCAAAGATTGATCCGTATTGAACGAGGGTCTAGTGGTCATAATTTATTCCGCTCTGGCGGGTATTTTATTGTAGCGAGTTTCCCATCCCGAAAGTAGCTTTTGGTCGCAGGAAATCTCCACAACTTCACCCCAGATAATGCTAAAAGCGTCTTAAATCCTAGCGATCGAAGACGCTAATTAAACCAGCGGGAAACGAAGCGGCTTTCCCAGTCGCCTAATTCAAGTACTATTCAGCTGATTTGGAGCTTCTCAGACCTAACTAGTCCAACAGAGCAGAAATCAATCAACCATTCAAAATCTTTGAACAGCTTATTCTCTAGACTTTTGGAAATTTGAATCAGAGAATTTTAGATTCTGCGTAGCATTACTAGGGGGCTTGGAGATGTTTTTCCAAAGTAGTAGCCAAAGTAGTCTTTGGAACTGCACCGACCACCATATCAACTTTCGCACCGCCTTTGAAAATCATTAGCGTCGGAATACTACGAATCCCATACTTGCTAGCAACATTGGGATTCTCATCAGTATTGAGCTTAACGACTTTCACTTGCCCAGCGAAATCTGTGGCGATTTCATCCACCACGGGTGCGACCATCCGGCAAGGCCCACACCAAGGAGCCCAAAAGTCAACTAAAACAACAGAAATATCACTCTGAATTACTTCTGTTTCAAAAGAAGAGTCTGTAACTTGTAAGGCTGCTGACATGCCCTCAATTCCTTACCTAATATTGTCTTTATTTCCTTCGGCATTCTACCACACCGAAAAGCTATTGTTCTCTTATCCACAGGTAGATAAACTCTGAGTGGCTAGGAAAATCAAAACTTTTTGAATGTAAAAAATTACTACTGCAAAAAAGGAACCGCCCGAACATTAGTCCGGGCGGAGTGTGGTGTGAGGAGTGAACGGAAACATGCGTCTCCGCTTTCTCTATTGTAGGCCACAGAATCAGTTTTAGGGTGGGTTAGCAGGGTATACAGAAAAATTTCCTTACTTTAATTTGCCTGAGTAAAACTACTTACCCATGCCCAATTGTTGAGCTTTTTGATATACCTTACCCTCGGTTAACAGAGAGGGAGCAATTACCACCTCGACTTGCTGCATTTCTTTCAAGTTTTTGGCTCCTAAAGTCCCCATACTGGTCTGTAAGGCTCCTAATAGGTTGTGAGTACCATCATCAAGGACAGCAGGCCCGCGAAGAATTTGTTTTAATGTACCTGTGGAGCCGACGCGAATCCGAGTGCCACGAGGTAAAACTGGGCTAGGAGTAGCCATACCCCAGTGATAACCACGTCCGGGTGCTTCTTTGGCTCTAGCGAAAGGAGAACCAATCATCACCCCATCTGCGCCGCAAGCAATACACTTACAAATATCACCGCCAGTAATTAAACCACCATCAGCAATCACTGGCACATAATTACCAGTTTCCGCAAAATAATCATCTCTGGCAGCAGCACAGTCAGCTACCGCAGTTGCTTGGGGTATCCCAACACCCAAAACCCCCCTAGAAGTACAGGCAGCACCAGGTCCAATCCCTACTAATATTGCAGCTGCGCCCGCTGTCATTAAATTGTGGGCAACGTTGTAAGTGACGCAGTTACCCAAAATTACTGGAATCGGCATTTCTTGGCAAAACTGCGCTAAGTCTAGAGGCGTTACTGACTCTGGAGATAGGTGAGCAGTTGAAACTACAGTAGCTTGAACAAAAAATAAGTCTGCTCCCGCTTTGGCAACTATTGAACCATATTTACTGGCTCCGGCGGGGGTGGCGCTAACTGCGGCAATACCACCTTGTTGTTTAATTTCTTGGATGCGTCGCTCAATTAGCTCTGGTTTAATAGGTGTTGCATAAAGTTCCTGCATCAGGGGAACAAACTCTTCTTTACCCACTGAAGCAATTCGATCTAAAATTGGCTCTGGATTTTCATAGCGAGTTTGGATTCCCTCTAGGTTAAGAACACCCAAGGCTCCCAATTGCGATAACTGCACTGCCATACCTACATCAATTACACCATCCATCGCACTGGCAATGATGGGAATTTCTCGCTCAATACCGCCGATGCGCCAGCGGGTGTCTGCCAAACTGGGGTCTAAAGTTCTAGGCCCTGGCACTAGTGCGATTTCATCAATACCGTATGCTCGGCGGGCTGCTTTACCTCGCCCAATTTGAATGTCCACGCTCGTACTCGTTCCCAAGATGTTATTTAAGCTAGGTTATCAAATTTTGGGGCAGGGGAGCAGGGGGGCAGGGGGGCAGGGGGGCAGGGGGACACT
>JBAVZX010000986.1:0-1751 GCA_049589015.1 Phormidium sp.
GAGAATAGCCTGGATTAAATAAGGATTTTCGATGTTGGGTTTAACTTGCAGTATTCTTTCAGTCAAACTATCAACTAACCCAGAATTTTGAGCCAATGCACCAGGAAATCGACTAATTAAATGTTGAGGGCTATAATCTTTATTTGTGGCTTCATTTACTAAAGCGGTCGCTAGTTCTTGCCACTGCATTACCCCTTGGTTGCCCGGTTGTTTTAGGCTTGATGTTAAAGTATTGAGGAAATTTGAGTTAATTCGGTTTAAGTCGCCATAGTCTACTTCAGACATATAAGCAAAGAAACAATCACCTTCAATTAAAAGACGACTACGAATTCGACTAATCAGATGACTTTTACCTAGACCTTTCTCAGCTTTAATAGTAATACCAATAACTGAACGTTGCCCAGCACGAATTTGTCCAATTGCTTGAAAAACAGCATCAGAAGCATGAGAATTAATTGAAGGAACATCAGGAAAGCTTTGTTCCCAAACGTCATGGCTTCTGACTATTAAAGATCTGTCAAATGGGTTTTGACTTTCAATAGCTTTTTTGAGGTCTGAGATTGAAGAATGAGAGTTTGTCATGATCTTATCCGGTTTACAGATGTAAGTAATTTAAGAACGTGAGAAAAAAATAAGTTTATGGTACTAGACGCTTGGCATAACAGCGTAATCCACTAACTTTAGTAGTAATCGAATCCTCAATTTTGTCTGGGGCGCTATCTTCGACGCTACCGCCCTGAAGTTGCAAAATGTCATTTGCCTGCATTTCCAACATCCAGTCATTAAACTGCGATCGACTAACTCTGTCCCCAATCTCACGCCGAATGCGATAAATTGGCACCAAATTATCCAAGTTGTAATCCCGATTCAACTTATCGTAGACATCCAACGCCACTTGCTTGAACTCCTCATAAGAAGGAATGGCCCCCGCTGCACTTTGGGTAGGTGCAACTGTGGAACTCGCCCCATTATTTAGTGTTCCCGTTTCCCTAATCCATCTCAACAACGAATTTGCAGTTTTCCCTCCTATTTGATTTTTAAATAGAAAATTTGGGTCATTCAACCCAGCATTTAAAGATTCCATACCCTTAGCAGGCAAAAATATCTTTTTCGGGGAAACCTGCATTAATTCCTCAGTCTGTAATTGATCCAAAACCTCTTGAAAATCCCCAATTTTCGCACCTTTTGGCACAATGCGCTTAGTCAACAAACCTTTATTTACCTGTTGTTGCGCCGCACCAATATCCCATAAAGCAAGCAAAATCAAAGTTTTAGCATAAGGATCTGTAGCTTTTAATGGCATGGTATTTTTTCCTTTAAAAAGCTTAAATTTACGGGTTTGATTTAATAATATCCGGTAAAAATACCTATAGCTATGTATTCAGGCAAATTCTTCAATTAACAGAACTTTACTTAAAGAAACTCCAATAATTCTTACAGATTCTATAAACTTTGTACCTTGACTACATCAATTATTGGTCAACAACCATTACATCACATCACAATTAATTAAGAAAAACTCCATAAACTTAATCTTTAGCCCTTACTGAATTTAGGGAAAAATATTAACTCAAACTTTCTCTAGCGTCATGCGATCGCCCATAATAAAAATAACTCTCATCCCAAATCCCACTTAAATAACCCTTTATTCACTAGTCCGCGTAGGCGGACTTTGTATGTGTAGCCGCGATTTTAATCGCCCTTTTTGTTTTGCAAAACATTTCAGAAACCAGCTGATTGCAGAATGTAGT
>JBAVZX010000987.1:0-2431 GCA_049589015.1 Phormidium sp.
CCGATGGCTCGCCACCTTCTACCACTACTGCTAAACCAGAAGAAATCACAGGAATAACTGCTTCTGGATCTAGCAATCCTGATGACCATAATGGGAATAAAATTGAGTCACAATCAGCAATAGTTTGAGCGATATAAGCAACATTGATAGAAGCACGAACGTGCTCTCCTAATGGGTTATAACCAACGTGGTCCCAGGGTTCAATAATTGCGATCGCATTGCGAAATAGTCGCGGGTGTTTCATCAAAAATTCAAAGTCTTCCTGCGAGTTAATCACTTTTTCTAGTGGCTGACCTTGACCCCAATCAAAACTACCATTTTCAGATAGTAATGATTTTTCCGGCAATGGGTTTTCCGAATGGCGATATCGCTACGCGACGCTACCGCGAACGGCTAAAAAACGTCCCAGGAGAATATGTACCGATTCAAAGTCTGAACAACCTTGACTTAAATAACCTGGTGTTAGTCGCCATTTTTCTTGATCTGGTGAACTCTTTAATTCATTAATACTCAAGTTGCTTGCTCATTAACGACACCCAAATTGTGCTATGGATGTCTCTCTTTTGGCAAGTCTACCACTGCGACAATGCTGTTAGAAACGCAGATGTATAAACAAGGGCATGGCTTGCTCTTCACCACAACCATAGCGACGCTCCGTATCATCCGAATGGTCGAACTGGGGGTAATTCGCCAAAAAAACGCCGCAAATACTGAATTTGGCACAGTAAAAAATCGGTTTTAGTGGGTTTCAGGGTACAAAAATTCGCTAATCGAAAGTGGCTTGGCACAGATATGGGCTATTTTCTGTGCCAAATTATGTAGTTTTTAGGCTAAGTACAACTATCATTTTTAAGTCTTTCGGTCGTGTGCGAAAAATGCTCTGAAAAACTAGCGTATTGTTCAGGTAATTTAGGTGAAAAATTTGGATGAGCGATATCTATATCTGCGTAGATTGCGGTGGTTCTAATACCAAAATTGTCTTTAAAACCAAGACGATGCACAAACCTGAATACTTGATGATGCCACCACAAGTCGAACCAATTTCTGCTGATAAACTAAAGAGCTACCAAGAACGTCAGGGGTGGATAGGTAATCCCGCACCGGAACAACAAGCTTGGTTGTTAGTTGGAGAGAAGATGTTTGTCGTTGGTGCTTTCGCTTCTAAATTCGACCCGACTGACCGAATTAGCGAACTAAAGTATGAAAATGCACTGTACAAGGTACTAGCAGCAATTGGGGTAATTGTTCAAAAGTACAAGCTATCGACTAAAAAACTACTCAACATAGAATTAGCAATTTTGCTGCCTTGGAATGAGTATAGCGATCGACAACGCTTCCAAAAACAAATCGAAAAGTTTCTAGCTGGTTATTCGTTTCGCGGTCAAAACATTAGGGCAACTTTGACCTGTTTTCTTTGCCGTCCTGAAGGTGGCGGATTAGTGGCTTCTCGTGTCAGGGAACAAGGTGTGGCTTGGTTGCAAGAAAGACGATTGGGTGTATTGATGTTCGGTCATCGAAATACAACTGCGCTTTATTTTGATCGAGGGGAACTTAAATCAGGCGATAGTCCGTTAATTGGCTTTTCAACGATGTTAGACCAAGTTATAGATATGACTTCTGGTTTAACTCGCGATAATTTGGCAATGGCAATATTCAAAGGAATTCAAGAAGCATCTTCAGAAATTTATCGAATAGAACAACAGGGTTATTCGGAAAAAGCTCGCACTTACCATCCTAATTGGGAAAAACTAAATGCAATCAAAGCTTTGGCTAGTGCTAAAGATTTGGGATTGAAGGAACAGGAGGTTATTGATATCGCCAAAGCCATTAAAATTGCTACCGTTGATTATGGAGAGAAAATTACTAAATGGCTCACTAAGGTTTTTTCAGAGCCGTTAGATGAGGTGATTATTAGCGGTGGCGCTGCTAAATTCTTGGAACCGGAATTAGAGCAGTATTTCAATTGCGAACCACAAATAATTCGCGAACATCACACTAATAAAAAAGTTCGGACATCTAGTTACCAACAGAGTGATTGTAACCAGGCTTTTACACCAATTGTTTGGTCGGCTGGCATCGGCAATCTAGTAGAAAAAACTTTTGGTTTGGGAACGAGGGAGGATGAAGAAAAGGCGTTAACATTCCGTTTGGTGGATGCTTACGGCCTTTACGATTATATAGTTGCGAAAGTTATGGAGGGGTCGAAAAATGCCCAGAAGAGCGCGTAAAAGTTTGAGTTTGCGGTTACAACCTTATGAAGGAACGCCTTTGGCTGAAATTGCTTCTTATTTGAATTCTCTTGATACTGGAGTTTAGACTATCGCACCTGCGGTGCGATGTCTAAACGGAGAATCCCAAGGGAAATCACTCAGTAGTTAGCCGAGTCAAAAAACTTGATTAAATTAGGAATTTCGAGCCAAAAAAGTTAAGT
>JBAVZX010000988.1:0-6851 GCA_049589015.1 Phormidium sp.
ACCTTCCATTGCATCTAACATTGAAAGCAATTTTTGCTCTTGATCCTCAATAACCTGCACAAAATCTGCTTGTAATTCAGCTAAAGTTTTGTTAACCCAAATAGGGTGAAATATCTCTGCATAAATGCGATTACAAATTTTTAATTTTCCCTGCTGTTTAACTACTAAACCGGAAAGACGTAATTCGATTTGTTCTGTACTGTCGTCAGCTATAACGTCTTCTTCTCGTAAGACTTTTTGATAAATGTTGAGTAGCGATCGCGACCTTTTACTAATTGTCATTAACCGATCTCTAATTGTTTTTAAATGTGGTGGTTCATCCCCAGCTTCCCAATTTTCAATTAATCGCGATCGCACCAACTTTTTCACAAAGTCTTCTTCTTCACCTGTGGGAATCTCAGCTTCCAAACTATAAATTAAATTACACAACTTTTGGGTGAGAAATGGTTGTCCACCCGTCCAATCTAAGACAGCTTTTAATATAGCTTGTGGATGAACTACTTTATTTGCCAAACCTTCAATTAAAGGCTGAGTTTCTTCTATTTGAAAGCCATGTAATTCAATAGCACGGCCAATATTAAAAGGTGTTGTCTTTTTGTCTTGAATTAAATCGGATGGAGTTGCTACTCCTAGTAAAGCAAAAGTAATTCGGTTATCTGGTTCATTACAAGAACGAATATAAGCAAAAAAATTGTCAGTGGGAAAATTGAGGCTAAGAACGTTATCAATTTCGTCAATAAAAATAATGATCTTTTGCTTAACTGATTCTAAAAGTACTTGTTCGATAAATTCGCTTAATCTGTGTACAGGCGTGAGAAAAGCGCGATCGCGCAACCAATCTTGTAAATTGATATTTTCTATTAGTTGAAAGCTGGTTAATAGCCGTCGCATAATTCCCGCATACCATTGGTCTGGCGTGATATCCTGACTACCAATTTTAGTTAAATCAATTGCTGCACAGGCGAAACCTTTGGCTTGTAATTTGTGCATTGTTCGCACTCTCAAGCTAGTTTTTCCCATCTGTCGTGAATTCAAAACATAACAGAACTCGCCAACTTTTAAACCTTCATAAAGTTCTCGATCTGCTTGCCGTACAACATAACTGGGTGCATCTAAAGGTAAATGTCCGCCCACTTTATAAATGTAGGTTGAGTTTTGTGTTGTAATCATTATCAGCTATGATTAAGTAGAGAACACCTGAGAGTTGATGAAAAATCAAAAATTTTCATTGACCCGCTAACTTAATTAGCACTTTAGAGATAAGTTGCAAAATACTGCACTAGTATTAGCAATTATAAGCGATCGCGAAAATAAACCTTGTACAAATTAAATCGCGGAATTACTTGATTCCCCTGAAACTTCACTAATCCCATACTATGTAGTTTAAATGCTGGCACAGATTCCAATTCGATGGGTGTGTCCGCCGTCACTACTTGAGCAAAAGCATCTGCCAATTCTCGATGCTGTTGTAAACTCCATAAATGTCTTCGCAAATGGTCATTATAAAGACCCGCCTCTGTAGGTGCAGTTTCTAAAAGTTTTTCTAAGGTAATTTCCTTTTGAGCAATTCGATAAAGTGCTAATCTAATTAAATAAGGATGTCCGCCAATTAAAGCCATTAATTGTTCAATTTGATTCGTCTGCCAATTTAATTGATGTCGCTGTATTAACACTTGTACCTGCTCAAAATTAAACTCCGGCAATTCAATCGGCAACCCCACATTAAAGGGTGATTGGTTAACATTTAAAGGTAGATAAACTTCTGTAGAATGTACTACCACTAAACGCAATTTTCCCCAAAGATTACTATCACCACTGCCATATCCCGCTTCCTCAAACCAAGCACGTAACAACCCAAAAAAATCATCAGCAATTTTCGGGTATTGGAAAACGCGATCGACTTCATCCAAACCTAAAACCAACGCACTATTAGCTGCTGGTAACAAATAATCTTCAAAATAGATTGTGCAATTATCCTTACTACCATAAGTATCAGTCCAAAATTTATCTAATTGAGAAGCTAGACCTAATTTTCGCGAAATTATCGCACAAAACCATCTTAAAAGTTGATTTAAATCAGTAAAAATTTCTGTATCTGCTAACTGAAAGCTTAAGGGAACTGTACGATAACTTAATTTTTCTTCTGCATGGTACAAAAGCCTCGCCATTAAAGATGTTTTGCCCATCTGTCTCGGTGCTTTAATCCGAATTAATGCCCCAGGTTGAGAAATAGCTGAGTAACACTGATTTTCACAAGGAACTCTTTCTACATAAAAAGCTGAAGCTAGGCGCACTTGTCCACTGGGTATTTCTGGTTCTGCTACTGGCAAAGGAATTGCAGGCGGAACCCTGTAAGTAGATGGTGGTTTAGAGTTCTCCCATTTGACTACTTTTCCTGATAATAAACTACTGATTTCTTCCAGCAAATAAGGCGTATCAGTAGGAGAATTCCACTCCCGTTGTCTCACTCCTTCTAAATAGCCACGTAAATCATGATTTAAAATAGTATTAGCTGGACAATTTACCCGAATAGTTAATAATATTAGCTGATGATTTTGCAGGCGATCGCGCAACTCCCGCACCCGCCGTAAAATTTCAATCACCATTTCACTTACAGCTGATTCGGGGGATAATAATAGTAAAAAATAATCGGATTGTTGCAATTTATGATTAATATCCGCAAACCAATCTGCCTCGGCTTGGTAGGGAGCAGAATTTCCTTCTATAGCATTGTTAAAACTAAGAGGAAACTTGTATGCTTGTCCGCCTAATTTTGCAATTGATTGCTCTAAATTTCTAGCTAAACTAGTATCTGGTTCCTGATGATGATAGCTGATAAAAAAAATCTTGGTTGCGCCTATTTTCAGTGGAAAAGAGTTATTTGTTAAATTTAATGCCGTTAGTTCTGGTTGAGAATTTTTTGCTTTATATGCCCTAGTTATTGCACCTTGTAAATTCTTTTTCTTGACCTCTTCACCCAATACCTTAGATAACTTTCTCCATAGCCTAAAAGCCACATCCTTTTCTACATATTCCCGATGCTCAGGATGAATTTGTTCGTAAGTCAATCCTTGCCAAGAACCAATAAATACCTTTCTTTCTAAATCACTCAGATATCTTCCCACATCATCGTAGACTAACTTATCTACAAATTCCAAAGCTTGCTCAACATCCATATAAGTAATTTAATTCCTACGCTGCTACTTGGTTAAATTTTATAATCTAAGTTTACCCTGAGCAATCAGGATTAGTATAACAAAAATTTAGAATTATTGTCCATAAACAGTAAAGCGCTGAATTTTACAGAGTTTTCCTGAATAATTCCGAATCAAGTAATTTAATTTAACAGACTTTTCCTGAACCTAGTAAAATTAAATATATTCTGAAAATTTTTATATCTGGACTTTCCTGGTTTGCTGTTTCTTAAAATATTGCTATAACTACTATTAAAGCCTACTAATGGCTTATTTTGAACCCTAAGACAAATATAGATAATACCCTCGCACTTTTCGCAGCGAGAGTTGACCAAAATACTAATAAAGCAGCCAAATACTTACCCAAACAACCAACTAAAAACGCTTCCAGGGGGGGAACAATGTACAATCCTACAAAATACATGATCGATGGTTTCGTAGAACACTTACAAGCTGGCTACCGTCGCAATTACGGAGGCTTGAACCCTGACTACGCTGATATTATCGCCTGGGCAGCTAACATGGCGCTGGAAAACATTGCTAATAGTGATGCTTTATACCACAACGTTGAACACACAATCTATGTCACCTTAGTAGGACAGGAAATTCTTTGGGGTAAACATATCCGTGAAGGTGGAGTAACTTGTGAAGATTGGTTACACTGTATCATTTCTCTGCTATGCCATGATATCGGATTTGTTAAAGGAGTTTGCCGAACCGACAGACCACCAGAAAGAAAATACGCTACGGGAATAAATGATGTGATGATTACACTACCCTTTGGTTGTACTGATGCAGGTCTGAATAACTATCACGTAGACCGAGGTAAATTATTTATTCAAGAACGTTTTGGTGTTCACAGAATTATTAATGCCAACACCATCAAAAAGAATATTGAACTAACTCGTTTTCCTGTACCAAAAGATGAAGACCATCAGGATACAAAAGAATATCCTGGGTTAGTCCGAGCCGGGGATTTAATTGGTCAATTAAGTGATCCCCGCTATTTACAAAAAATCAGTGCTTTGTTTTATGAATTTGAAGAAACAGGAATGAACAAAACTTTGCAATATAACAACCCTGGTGATTTGCGGAAAAATTACTCCAACTTTTACTGGAAAGTTGTTTATCGCTACATTAAACCAGCTTTGGAATATCTTGATGTAACTTTGGAAGGAAAACAAATCCTGGCGAATTTATATGCAAATGTATTTCGGGTTGAACACGATAATATGGAAAATGATGAGCAGGCAAATAATTATGTTGCTCCTCCTCAAGAATTTGTTAAATAGTGATGCGGTAAACAGCAGAAAAGTAATGGGTAATTTTGATATTTAATTGAAGCTTTACCCTCTTGCCAAATCTCGAATTCCCATTACTAATTACCTTAATCTATTTCTCTTCTGCCCTCCAAAGCACGCGCCAATGTTACTTCATCTGCATATTCTAAATCTCCGCCTACTGGTAAACCAAAAGCAATTCGCGTTACCTTGGTAAAAGGTTTTAATAATTGACCGACATAAAGAGTAGTTGTCTCACCTTCTACGCTAGGAGTTATTGCTAAAATTACTTCTTGTGGCTTTTGTTGACTGACTCTTCTCACTAATGGAGAAACATTTAATTGTTCCGGGCCAATGCCATCCATTGGGGAAATTACGCCGCCTAAAACGTGATATTTTCCGCTAAATTCTCGGGTTTTTTCTAAAGCAATGACATCGCGAGAGTCAGCGACTACACAAATAGTACTGCTATCCCGATTTGGGTTGCGGCAAATTTCGCAAACTGGTTCAGCTGATAAGTGAAAACAAACAGAACATAAACCTACTTGCTGTTTGGCTTCGATTAAAGCTTGAGCAAGTGCTTGTACTTCATCTTCGGAACGTTTCAAAATATGTAAAGCCAAGCGTTGTGCCGTTTTTGGGCCAACTCCTGGTAAACGTTGTAATTGTTCAATTAAACGAGCTAACGGGCGTGTATATACCATTTTCAGTTAGGAACGCTGAACACTGAATCAGGAGTTTCGACTCAGCATTCAAATGCTAACAACTTTAGCTGACGGTGCGTTACGCTGTCGCTAACACACCCTACACACTACACAGTGACAACTTTAGAAGTCAAAGTAGATATAAGGCAAACCTTGTTTGGGGGCTAGCATCCAAACTGCGTACAAACTCAGGGGTACTAACATAATTTTGATCGGCCAATTTAGTTGTAGCTTTAAACCACGATGTAGGGCAAAAATTAAGGCCATGATGCCGACTATTGCCCAAAGTAATAAAGCGATTTCTCCTCTTTGTAAACCGATCGCTTCTAAGTATACCTTTTGGGCAAACTGAATATCAGCTTGATGTCCCCACAAATGAGTAAATACCCAAGTAGCATCTTTTAAATTAGGTAAGCGGAAAAAGATCCAAGAAGTAAATACCATTAATTGAGTAATCGCCCAAGCTACCAATATACCGGGGATAGTTTGCCACCATTTTTTCAGGATTGCCACATTATCAGATAGGCTTTCTGTTAAGCGGTGAATTACTAAAGCAATGCCATGATATGCGCCCCAAACCACAAAACCCCAAGCTGCACCATGCCAAATTCCGGCAATTAACATCACAATTAATAAGTTTAAACTGGTGCGTCCTAAACCTTGTCGAGAACCACCAAGGGGAAAGTAAAGATAATTCCGCAACCAATCTCCTAATGTAATATGCCAGCGTCGCCAAAACTCAGCAATGCTAGTAGTAAAATAGGGAAAATCAAAGTTTGGCGGTAAGTTTAATCCCATTAACAAAGCTGTACCCAAGGCAATATCAACATAGCCACTAAAATCGAGATACAGTTGTAATCCATAAGCAAAGGTTGCTAACCATAAATCCCCGCTACCAGCACGTTCTAAATTATCGAAACTGACTCCGACTAAAATGCCAATTCTATCTGCTATTAAGGCTTTTTTCACTGCCCCACAAGCGATTAACCACAGTCCTTCTACTACTTGATTGGTGCTGGGAAACCGTAGGGTATTTAGTTGTGCTGCTAAGTGATGATAACGGGTAATTGGCCCGGAAATTAATTTAGGAAAAAACAGTTTGTAGGTGGAAAATTTGAGGAAGTTTCCGGTAGCTGGCGCACCACGATAAACATCAATTAAATAGGAGATACATTCAAAACAAAAAAAGGAAATTCCCAAGGGTGCAATTAGTTGCAGATTCAGCCAAGTTGCTTGTTCTTTAATTGCTGGTAAGTTAAATAGGGATGCGATCGAATTTAAAAAGAATGGTACATATTTAAAGCCAAATAGTAAGACAACATTCAAGAAAATTCCTAGCCATAAAAAGCGTAAGCGTTTCTTACTCCAATTCTCTTGTACTGTTTGCCATTCTTGATTAGACAATCGCCAATCTTTAGAATTTAACCTTAACAACGAACGTTTACCTAAGATTAATCCCAGGCGAAAGTTGAAAAATGTGAGGGCAAAAAGTAGGGGAATGTAATAAATTTGAATCGAAGCGTAAAAAATTACGCTAGCGAGTAAAAGTATCCATAACCGCAACCACTGACTTTGAATTAACCAGTAAATTGCTAGGACAGCTAACAGGAATAAGCCATATAAAAGGGAAACAAAAGTCATTCTTGCTAGTTGGTAGTTGGTAGTTGGTAGTT
>JBAVZX010000989.1:0-2065 GCA_049589015.1 Phormidium sp.
CCCCAAAACTGGTACTTTTAAATTAGGAGCGATGTCGATCGGATATTTCGGAGTTAAAGCAGTAGATTCCCCAACTAAACGCCCGTACCAAGCAACACCCGCATTCACACTTGGGTTATGTGCAGCATACAACCAAGTAATTCTGCCACCCCAACAAAAACCTGTAATTCCTAATTTTTTAGTATTGCCTTTACTTGACTCTGCTGCCCATTTTACAGTAGAATCTAAATCAGACATAACTTGAGAATCGGGAACTTTAGAAACCACTTTAGAAACGATTTCTTGGATATCAGACATTTGGGAAACATCACCTTGACGGGCAAACATTTCCGGGGCAATAGCTAAATATCCCAACTTAGCAAAACGCCGACAAATATCCTGAATATGCTCATGAACCCCAAAGATTTCTTGTATTATTAAAACAGTAGGAAAATTCTCCCCAGTCGCAGGCATAGCCCGATAAGCGGGAATTTCCCCATCAGCAACCGGAATTTTCACTTCTCCCGCTGTTAAACCTTTACTATCTGTAGTGATCACTTGCGCCGAAATCGGGCGAACTGCTAAAGCAAAACCAGCAGCTAAACTAGAAACAATAATAAATTCTCTACGGGTTAAATCTTTCATTACTACCTCTCTCCTTCACACCTTTAGCAAATAATCATAACCCATAAACCTCTGCAAAAAATAGACAATTTCCATCTTAATCTGTGTTCATCTGTGTTCATCTGTGGACATCTGTGGTAAAAAATCCTAAATTTCCGACTATTCGTAGGGTGCGTTAGTGATAACGTAACGCACCATCCCAGCTGCTTCATAACTTCAACCAATTAAACAAATCTCCTAAAGTTAATCGCAGTTCCGATACAATGTCTAGAACAGGTAATACTTCCTCAGCTTCTTGTAAAAGTTCCGGCTGTTTTCCGGGAGGATAAACTAATATTGACTTCTCTTCAGGAACGATTAGCCAACCTAATTTTGTACCTTGTTTCAGACAGTGTAAAATATTTCCAGTTACTTTGGTTTGACTCTGTTCAGGTGAGAGAATTTCAATTGTCCAATCTGGGTGAATTGGGAAAACATTAGCAATATCTCCATTTTCATCAACGGGTATTATTTCCCAAGCAAACACAGTTACATCGGGTACAATTGATCTGCCACCAAAAGTACAGCGTAATTCAGGAAAAGCGAGGGCGATTTTTTTAGTTTTTGCTACGGCATTAATAGCACTGACTAATTCACCTTGAATAATACTATGTTTTCCTTGTGGCATGGTTTTTTGGATAATTTTACCGTTGATGTATTCACTTGCTGGTTTAGTTTCTGGTAGTTTGAGAAACTCTTCTAAGGTGAGGTTTTTTGCGGGAGTTTGTACCATCTGTGATGTCTCAGAATAACTAAAATCTCTCTTCATTGTAGATTTTCTAGGTACGTAGTTGGGCTTCAGCCCTTCTTTAGGGCTAAAGCCCAACTACGTACAGTACAGGGGGAGGTTGGGATTGGTGCAAGATTTGAGTAAACTAATTATTGATTTCTCTGATTAATAGCGATGCGTTTAACAAAATTCGGAATTGCTACAGTTATTACTTTACTTATAGTTGTTGCAGATACTTCTGTTAGTTTCTATTCGTTGACAAGTTTGCCTGTGCCAAAAGTGTTGGCGCAGACGAATACGGAAAAGGACAAAGAGGCATTTCAACTGTTTTACCAAGGTCTGCAAAAGTCTAAAGTTGATCAATTTCAGGAAGCATTACCTTTTTGGGAACAGTCATTAGCTATTTATCGAGAAATTGGTAATCGTGAACGTGAAGGAACTCTTTTGGTTCTGCTGAGTTTTACTTATGCTAAATTGGGTGATTTTCAGAAAGCTCTTTTATCGGCGCAGCAGGGTTTAGCTATTGCTAGGGAACTTAAAGATGCGAAGTTGGAAAAGTTAGCTGAGGAAGCTTTGGTAAAAGTTCGAGAACATAATAATAATTCTGGGAAAAGTTAGGTGGATTGATTTTTATAGTTAGGATTTTAGGCATTTTTGATCCCCCTAAATCCCCCTTAAAAAGGGGGACTTTGA
>JBAVZX010000990.1:0-3978 GCA_049589015.1 Phormidium sp.
TTAAGCTACGCTGTAACGGGGGCATTCATCCAACATTTTTAGGTAACGACTTCAGTCGTGTGTTTGTAGTAGCGACTTCAGTCGGATGTTTGTAGTAACGACTTCAGTCGGATGTTTGTAGTAACGACTTCAGTCGGATACCCCTAAAATCAAAGGACTGAAGTCCTAACAACAAACCTGATTTATTCATTTAGGAAAGATTCCGGCTAAGAGACAGAGTAATAAGGCTTCAGTCCACTCTACAACTGCGCCGTAAGTATCGCCTGTGTGTCCGCCTAATTTGTAATTAAACCAGGCACCTGTTAAAACTGCGATCGCACCACCACCAAAAGCCATTCCCACAGACATCAACCAGCGATCGCTATCTACAATTAATAAAAATCCACTCAAACTCAAAAGTAACAAAAGTCCCGGTATCAAATCGCGAGCCGAAAGATTTGATTCTTTATGAATTGCCCCTTTACCAGTAGGTTTGAGGTAAGGATAACAGATAATCGCCACTAATTGTCCCCAACGTCCCCAACCAGCAACCGCCATTAAAGCTAACCAACGATGAGTTTGAATGTCATGCAGTGCCGCAGTTTTGAGTAAAATAATCGCCACAGCAGCCATCGCCCCAAATGCCCCTGTCAGGCTATCTGACATCACCTCCAAGCGCCGTTTCGGGTCGGGAGTAGCTAGCCCATCAGCGGTATCCATAGCTCCATCTAGGTGTAAACCACCAGTTAAACCAATTCCCGCTAAAATGACTAACACCGACTGTGTTAATACTGGCATTCCCAACAAATGCAAGCCAGAATCTAACAATCCCAGCATTCCGCCAATCATCAATCCAATCAAAGGTGCAAGACGGGCGATGCCCCGAAATGCTAGCGTCCAACTACTCGGTACAGGTAAACAGGTATAAAATGCGATCGCAGCTGCTAACGTCGCCGTTTGCTGCTGCCAAAATCCGAACACCTGTTTAGTCCAATGTTTTTTTTTAGTCATTTGTCATTTGCTAAAGGCAGAAGGTAAAAGGCAGAAGGGGAAAAGTTTTGAGTTGTTTCTCGTTCCCAGGTTCAACCTGGGAACGAGATCCCGGAGGTTCTACCTCCGCTGCTGCAAGATTTGAGCAGAAGGGAAGAAAGGGTAAAGGGTAAACTTCTCCTTGTCCCTTTGTAACGGTGAGAGTGTCAAACTACTGAGAAAAGTCGATCGGTAATTTCGGTAAATATGATGATGGGTTGGGGAAAAATTCTAGGATAAGATGATCTCGTCACCTAAACTCAGTCTAAGGGAAATTCGTCAGGAAAAATCCTACTACGGAGCGATCGTAGTAGGCAATTGTTACCTAATTAGTTGGGTTTTAACAGAATTTTCTTAGCTTCTAATTTAGTATGCCCATTGGCAAGACTAAAATTTCATCGGTGACAAACTTCATATTTTAAAGGTTCAGTAAGACTGTAGGGCTTCACCCCTGTTGTTAGTTATACAACTTCCTTGGGAAGATAAAGGCTGAATTAGATCAGAGGCTTTTTGGTTATGAGTTACGATCAATCTTCTAAACGGCTACCTGCCCCTTGCATCATAGACACCGGAATTGTAGTTAATAAGCTGGATATGCGACGACTCTTAATGGATTTGCGCCATGTTCGTTACCTACATCTCCAAGAAGGTAATTTACAAAGTCAGGGCGAAGGCTACGTCCTGGAAGTGTTTACCGATCCTCAACGTGCAACTTTAGTAGCTAATCATGCACTTTATCTCAATGTTGATAGTTTTGATTACCTAGAATTAAAAATGTCAGCCGAAGGTGAATCTTATTTCGATTTAGTTCAAGACCATCGGCGTTTACGATTGATTCCACTGACCAATCTGTTGCAAGACCATTCTAGTGCTAATCTAAATGCTGCTGACCTGGAAGCAGTGGTAGACCAAGTGCTTTCAGCAAAGTGGGATCTCCAGATTGACGATGAAGGTGAAGATACATTTTGAATAGCAGTTTTCAGTTTATTTGTCAAGCTTGCTGTACTAATAGTCAAGCCAGAGCCGGAGTTTTTTCGACTCCTCATGGCAAGGTAGAAACGCCTCGCTTTATGCCTGTGGGAACTTTGGCGACTGTAAAAACTGTAACACCACAACAGTTGCAGGCGACAGGGGCGCAGATGATTTTAGCGAATACTTATCATCTGCACTTGCAACCAGGGGAACAAATTGTGGCTGGTGCAGGCGGTTTACATAAGTTTATGGCGTGGAATGGGCCAATATTAACTGATTCCGGTGGTTTTCAAGTTTTTAGTTTAAGCGAATTACGTAAAATTACGGAAAATGGTGTGACTTTCCGTTCTCCGCGAGATGGCAGAATCATTGAGTTAACGCCGGAAAAGTCTATTCAAATTCAAAATGCGCTAGGGGCGGATGTAATTATGGCATTTGATGAATGTCCGCCCTATCCAGCAACGAGGGAAGATGTAGAATTGGCGACAGCACGAACTTATCGCTGGTTAAAACGCTGTATAAATGCCCATCAGCGTGAAGATCAGGCGTTGTTTGGGATTGTGCAAGGGGGGGTATTTTTAGATTTGCGCCAGGAGGCTGCGGTATCTTTAAGGGAGTTGGATCTTCCAGGTTATGCGATCGGTGGCGTAAGTGTGGGAGAACCTTCAGAATTAATAGAGAAGATTGTGAGGGCGACTGCGCCGATATTACCTGCGGAAAAACCCCGCTATTTGATGGGGGTGGGAACTTATCGGGAAATGGTGCAAGCGATCGCAGCTGGTATAGACTTATTTGATTGCGTGATTCCGACTCGTTGGGCGCGTCATGGTACAGTCGTGGTGGGCGGCGAACGCTGGAATCTGAAAAACGCCCGATTTCGGGAAGATTTCACGCCTTTGGATGAAAGTTGCGATTGTTATACTTGTCAGAACTTCACTCGCGCTTATCTCTGCCATTTGGTGCGATGTCGGGAGATTCTAGGTTACACCCTGCTGTCAATTCACAATATTACCGAGTTAGTACGTTTTACCCAAAAAATTAGAGAAGCGATTTTCCGTGGTAGCTTTACAGAAGATTTTGCTCAATGGCTTGCACCAACACCATCAACTTTATAACCTTGTCATGTTAAGATCTATGGCAATTCTTAAAACTGTGTTGGAAAGGAAGGTTAATTGATGGAAGCGGCGCTCTTACTAGCAAAATTGCCTGAAGCTTTTTCGATGTTCGATCCATTGGTGGATGTTCTACCAATTATCCCTGTGTTTTTCTTACTGTTGGCTTTCGTTTGGCAAGCTGCGGTTGGTTTTAGATAAATAGTTAAATAGTTTGATTTCAAAAGATTTGTGTGGCTACTCGGATTTTTCGGGTAGTCGCGTTGTTTTGGGGGGGTGGGGATTGAGAAACCACACCCAGAAACCCGGTTTCTTCAAGAAACCGGGTTTCTTTGTACTTCACTTATCTGAAAATTGCTGTATATGCGATCGCACTAACCACCCTGAATCACGCTGCTAAATAATCGCCCCACAGGACAACTAAATCCCGGTAAAAGAGGACTGGTTAAGTTATCTTCTTTATATAAAGTAACAGCTAATTTTAAAATTCCGTTTTCCCGGCGATAAATTTCTATTTTGATTTGTTTGCGATCGAAAATCCAATATTCTCTAACTCCTTGAGAGGAATACAGTTTTAATTTTAATTCCCGATCTCTTCTTTCCTGCAATTCTCCGGGAGAGAGAACTTCAATAATTAATTCTGGCGCACCTGTTAAATGTCCGGCTTCATCTAATATTTCTGCTAACCTTTCTTTACTAGCCCAAACTACATCAGGAATCACATTATCTGCATCTGTGAAAATAATACCAGGGGCGAAAGCTGTTCTACCGCTATTAGTTTGAGTAGACCAAATTTCTAGCTCAGTAGCAATTTTTACACAGACTTCTTGATGTTTCCAGTCAGGTGCTCTTGTCACAAATAATTCTCCATTAATTATTTCATAAC
>JBAVZX010000991.1:0-6349 GCA_049589015.1 Phormidium sp.
TTTTATTAGAGGGTGGTGCTGATATTAATTTAGCGACAGAAGATGGTAAAACTCCGCTAATTAAGGCAGCAGAAAATAGTAGTAGTGATATGTTGGAATTGTTAATTTCATCTGGTGCTGATGTTAACTTGCAAGATAATCTTGGTGGTACTGCTTTAATTTGGGCGGTTTCTAGAGGTTATGGGGAAGCGGTGGAAATTTTGTTGGCTGCTGGAGTGGATGTAAATAAGAAACGAGATGAAATGACGGCTTTAGCGATCGCCAAATCTAACGGTTATTCTGATATCGTCAAATTACTAGAAGCCGCAGGATCTCAGGAGTAAATTAATTAAGGGAACAGGGAAAAGGGAAAAGGGAAGCAATATTTCTATTAGCTGGTTCCAGCTTGGGTTAGTAGCAGAAAAAGCTTTGTTCAAACCTTTTTTCCTTCTGCCTTATTGTACTAGTTTTCTTCTCGACGCACCCAACCGTTAATAGTGAATCTACTGTCAGCAAATGCTTGGGAAACGCAAGTTACTGGCAAAACTTCGTGATAGCAAATGCTTGGGAAAAACACTATGCTGTTGTTGCGTGGTACTATGGTTTGGAAGTTGTCACTTGGGTAATGGGAAGGGTTGAGGATCTGGCGATTGTAAATTAGTAATTCTCCACCAGAAAAAGGCTTAGGTTCTCGATAAAAATAGTAGGAATAAGTCAATTCTCTACTAGCAGTTTCGGGAGTTCCGTTATCATTATGTAACCGGAAGTAATTATTATCATTATGGGCTGTTAATTGTACTTCTATTCGGGAAATAGGAAATAATTCCATGCCCAATTTACTTAGAACAAAAGGTATGGCTTTTATTAAGCGCCCTAGAAATATTTCGTTAATTTCTGGAAATTCGTATAATACCAAAGATTTTCGATGATCTGGATGATAGGAAGTATTAGTTAAGGGGGCGGTATCTACAAAAGCTGATTGTTTTTCTAAACTATAGCTAATTAATTGTGACTTTTCTGTTTCACTTAAAAAGTTGTCAATTTGGACAAATGGAGAAGTTAAAAGATTTGTTCCTTGCAGATGATTTGATGTGGGATTTTGTAATAGTAATGGTGGTTCAGTTACTACGCCAACTAGAGAAGTTTGGGGGAAAGATAAAGCGGAATGACCATTCTCTAATGGTATATGAAACCATTTTGAGGATAGATTTGTTTGTTGCTGAGATTCACCTCTAATTACAGCTAAAAGACTATGTAATAGTGGCGAATTTGTGTTTAACCAAATTGTGTAGTTATGTCCTCCATTCAGGAGGATATTAACTTTGACTTTTGGAGTTGCGATCGCTTCCAAATGAAATTCCATAGAAAACTCTCAATCACAATTTGCTAAGGGAGAAAGGGAATTTTACTGTTCCCTGTTCCCTGAAAAAAAAGTGCTAATGGAGGAAATGACGGATACCTGTCAATACCATGACTATACCTAATTCATTAGCAGCTGTGATGGAATCTTTATCGCGTAAACTACCTCCTGGTTGAACGATCGCCTTAATTCCAGCAGCAGCAGCGGTTCTTACCGAATCATCAAAAGGAAAGAAACCATCACTAGCTAGAAAAGCATTTTGAGCTTTTTCTCCAGCTTGTTCTAAAGCAATTTTAGCCGAACCGACGCGATTCATTTGACCTGCACCCACACCAAGAGTAGTGTTGTCTTTTGTCACTACAATAGCATTAGATTTAACGTGCTTACAAACCTTCCAAGCAAACAATAATTCTGCCAATTCTTCAGGAGTTGGTTGCTTCTCTGTTACTACTTGCCATTGGATAGTATTTTCCTCAGCATCATCAGAATTTTGCACCAACAAACCGCCAGCAATTACCTTAACTGTTTGTTTTGGCCCGGTTTTCAAATCTGCTAAAGTTAAGACGCGCAAATTAGATTTTTTGGCTAATATTTCCTGTGCTTCTGGTTCACAACCGGGCGCAACGATACATTCTAAAAATGTTTGAGTCATCGCTGTTGCTGTAGCTGCGTCGATTGGTTGATTTAAAGCGACGATTCCTCCAAAAGCGGAGACAGCATCGGCATTAAAAGCTTTTTCATAAGCTTCAGCTAAACTATTACCTAAAGCGACACCACAAGGATTAGTATGTTTTAAAATTGCGGCGGCGGGAGTGTCGCTAAATTCGGTAATAATTCTTCTGGCAGCTTCCAAATCTACTAAATTGTTGTAACTTAATTCTTTACCTTGTAATTTAGTAGCAGATGTCCAACCAGTAGGGACGGTTCCTGTTTGATACCATGCAGCTGGTTGGTGGGGATTTTCTCCGTAACGGAGAGGTTGCAACTGTTTTCCTGAAACATTGAAAAAGGAATCATCAGTTGCTAAATAATTAGAAATTGCTAGATCGTAGGTGGAAGTATGTCTAAATGCTGCTAATGCACAAGCTTGGCGAAAGGCAAAACTTGCTTCTCCATTTTGGCGCAATTCTTCTACATAATTCTCGTATTGATCGGGATTGGATAATACTGTTAAATGAGCAAAGTTTTTCGCGGCGGCGCGGATCATTGCGGGGCCGCCGATATCGATTTGTTCCACTGCTTCTGCTAAAGTTACGTTAGGTTTGGCAATGGTTTTTTCAAAGGGATAAAGGTTAACTACTACCAAATCTATGGGGCGAATTTGGTGAGTTTCTAAATCTTTAATATGTTCTGGTAAGTCTTTTCTGGCTAAAATACCGCCATGAATTCGAGGATGGAGAGTTTTCACTCTTCCGCCTAAAATTTCGGGAAAACCTGTATAATCAGAAACTTTTGTGACAGGTAAACCTGCTTCTTTTAAAGTAACAGCGGTTCCCCCACTGCTGATTAAATCAAATTGAAATTCTTCTACTAGAATTCGGGCAAACTCTACTAATCCAGTTTTATCAGAGGTACTCAGCAGTGCTAGACGCGCCATGACCTTTAATTTTCCTATTGCTGATTGACCATTAGCGATCTTACCTGATAACTGGAAATTGAAAAATTATTAATTTATTAAATGTTTAGATAATGTCGTCTAAGAGGCGGGGATTTGTTAAGGTAATGTCGTAAGTTTCTAAGCTTGCTTGTTTGCGTAGCTTTAATAATTGCCTTGCTTGTAAGTCTGCATCCAAGTTAGCTAATGCTTGAGCTTCTTTATGGAGTAATGGTGATTGAGGGGCGTTTAGGACTTGTAATCTAGCATTTTTGAGTAGTTTACTTGCCTTTTCGTAATCGCCGCGATCGAGATGGCGTACTGCTTCTTTTTTCGCCCTAGCTACCATCATTAATAACATTCGCTGTTGGACTTCTAGACTGGGGGGAAATTCACTTATTGATGCTGAATTAATCACAGGTAAGCGTAGACTTGTCCAAACTTTTTGCGGTTCTTCTTGGAGGGGATTTTTCCAATTTAAGCGGAAATAGCACAAGTCTGTAGTTTGTGGTACTGGTGGCACTTGCAATTTTACCACTACTTCCATTGGATTACCCATGATTAAATTTGGTAATTGAAATCTGCCTCTTTGATCTGTTTCTAAATCGTTGAGGACATCTTCAATTTCCACTGCTCCTTGAGGATCAATTCCTAAACTAACAGTATGCCCTACTGTTGCCATTAAATCTTGTAATTCGGTACGGAAAATAATCGGCAATTTTTCGGGAGATTGGATGTAATAGTAGCCGCCATTTCCCCGTTTTGCCATTGAGGTGAGTAAGTCTTCATCATAATGATTACCTACACCCATTGTTGTGGTACTTACACCATGTTGTGCTAAACCATAAACATCAGTCGCGATCACGTAGGGATTTTTTTCACCGACGCTGCTAAAGCCATCAGAAAGCAAAATTACCCGATTTAAATGTTGGGAATTAAGATGTTTAATAACTTGAATGGCTCCGGCTTGCCAACCTGCGTGCAGGGCGGTTCCATATCCGGGTTGAATTTGTTGAATTTGATGAATAATATCAGCTTTGTCAACTGCAAATGTGCTATCTACCAGGGTACAAACTGCGCGATCGAATACTACTACACTGACGCGATCGGTCATTAAAAGTTGCTGTACTGCATAGCAAGCTGCTTTCCTAACGTAATCGATTTTTCTCCCTTTCATTGAACTAGAGCGATCGATTACTAGGCACAAATTCAAAGGTGGTCTTTGTAAGTCTTGTTCAGGTACAGGTGGGATAATTCTAATTAGAACATCCAAATCTGATGGTACGTCTGAACAAATAGCAGCACGTAAGGGAATTAATTCAATTTGTGGTACTTGCATCCACGGAACTCCATTGGAAACGAAACAAAATGATCAATTGAAGCCATCATAAATAGGCAAAATGTATAAACAAATTTACTCGGAAAATTTATTGATAAACCGAGAAAAATCTTTGGCATTGTCTGTAATTTCAAATCGGATAAATTAGCGCGATCTTTGGTTTTAAGGCATATATCTCCTCAGTAATAATTATGTAGATTCATCACCCTGATCTGAAAATTAATAGTAATTAGTGAAATAGGTATAATTTGACTAGGCAAAAAAAGTTTTACTGGCTAGCTTCCAGTATTTATACGGTCAATTTTACAAAATAACTTTCATAAAGATACAATCTATTAGGAAACTTCACTGAATCTTCATAATAGTGAGGTTTATGTGTATTTACGTAAATGTGATTCTTAAGATTGATTTAATTAATCTACATAAATTAAAATTGGCGATCGGCTTTCCCAAAATCTTGCTTTAAAATCAAAGGCGTTAGTCTGAAATTAGGAGCAAACTTCTGTCTCTTCAGGTAATTTCTATTCCACCAACAACCGGACAAGCACCAACTGGGGTGATTGTCGCTTTACATGGCTGGGGTGCAAATGCAGAAGATTTGTCTGACTTAGCACCTTTTTTGAACCTACCGGGTTATCAGTTTCTCTTTCCTAATGCCCCTTTCCCTCACCCTTACTCATCAGTAGGAAGGGCTTGGTACGATTTTCAGCAAAATGAGGGTATTCACGAGAGTCGCCAACTTCTCATAGATTGGCTTTCTGGTTTGGAGAGTGAAACTGGTGTTCCCTTGTCGCGCACGATTTTAAGTGGATTTTCGCAGGGTGGGGCGATGACGCTGGATGTGGGATTAAATTTGCCGTTAGCGGGTTTAGTCAGTCTTAGCGGCTATTTGCATCCGATTGCTGAGGAAAAAAAAGCTGATGCTTTTCCGCCAACTTTGATTGTTCACGGGACAAGAGATTCAGTTGTACCAATAACTGCGGCTGAAAATGCTAGGGATATGTTGACTAGTTTGGGGGTAGCAGTACAGTATCAAGAATTGAATATGGGGCACGAAGTTATACCAGCAGTTCTTAACTTAATGCGAAGTTTTGTGTTGCAGGTGATGTCTGTGGAAAGCCCCAAAGCTTGAACAAAAAGGTATCTGCGCCTTGTTGCAAATAATTGGTAATTATTTACGCTTAGTAAGCTAAGGGTAAGATAGTAGCGGTAACTGTATTTTGACCAGTTGACCAATTTTAGATTGAAGGTTGCTGATGGAAGATTCCTTGAGATCTGTGACTTACCCCCAATGGTTTAGTCAGTCTAAAATCCGAAATCTAAAATCTAAAATCTAAAATCGATTGAGTCTACGCTGCTAACGGGAGGTGCCGAGAGATGACGACAGCAAGCATTGTAAAGCGTGATATAGCTGCTATGACTCCAGCAGATGTAGCTGAATTAGCTGCACGTTTAGAAGAAGATGATTACGCTAATGTCTTTGAAAGTCTGGATGATTGGCATCTACTGAGGGCGATCGCTTTTCAACGTCCAGAGTTAATTGAACCTTACATTCATCTGTTAGATATGGAAGCTTATGATGAAGCCTGACGATTTGGGATTTTAGATTTTAAATTAGAGTTAAATCTGAAATTCTCAATCTAAAAATGGCAAAGGTTCTGATTGGCATTGGCGGTGGAATTGCTGCTTATAAAGTCTGCGAAGTAGTTTCTGCACTAGCAAAATTAGGGGTCGAGGTTAAAGTTATTTTAACTGCTGCGGCTGGTGAGTTTATCACACCTTTGACCCTAGCTACTCTTTCTCGTAATCCGGCTTTTACGGATCAAGATTTTTGGCAAGCAAAATATGGTCGTCCGCTACATATTGAATTAGGTGAATGGGCGGATGTTTTGGCGATCGCGCCTTTAACTGCAAATAGTTTAGCAAAACTCGCTCACGGTTTTGCTGATAATTTATTAACTAATACTGTTTTGGCTTCTACTTGTCCGATTTTGTTAGCGCCTGCGATGAATACGGATATGTGGGAACAGTTGACAGTGCAGCGCAATTGGCAAGAGGTTTTTACAGATTCCAGATA
>JBAVZX010000992.1:0-1960 GCA_049589015.1 Phormidium sp.
CTATGGCAGTGTATTGAGTTGTTTTTCCTTTAGCCTTAAACTCTAGAACAATCATTTGCGTGGAAAAACCCTACGCAAATATCTTAACATAAATAAAAGCCGTCCTGCAAGGACGGGGCTTTAGACCCATTTTTTTGGTAAAAAGCAGCATAGCTGAATCGGAAAGGAGAGCTATATAATAAGCTACATATTTGAAAAAAATTAACTTCAATTCGAGCTACTGAGCCATTTTTTAGATGTTAAACAAAAAAGACACTTCAATAGCCACTTTAGCTTTACTACTAGCCCTCGCTGTAGTTCCTAAACCCGCAGCCGCATCTCAAAAAAACCAGCCTATTTTAGCTCAATCTCCAACTAGTCCCAACGCTATTTCCTTACCAAAGTCAGTAAAATCTGGCACGAGTGTAAGAATTGATGGTTCTAGTAGTGTAGCCACATTCAACCAAGCTCTCAAACAAGGTTTTGAAAAAAAATACCCAGGTACAAAAGTTAATATTGGCTATCAGGGAACAGCGGCTGCTTTAAACTCATTAGTCAAAGGAAATATAGATATAGCTGCTATTGGTCGTCCCTTAACCGATAAAGAAAAATCACAAGGTTTGGTGGCCGTCGCTCTACCTAGAACTAAAATTGCTGTGGTAGTAGGGCCAAAAAATACTTTTAAAGGAAGTATCACAGACGCTCAATTTGCCAGAATCTTTCGCGGCGAAATTCGAGATTGGTCAAAAGTTGGCGGAAAACGTGGTCGAATTCGCCTGATTGACCGACCTAGAAATAGCGATACTCGTCAAGCTTTGCAAAATTACCCAGTTTTCCGCAACCGTGCCTTTCGCTCAGGCTCCAACGCAGTCAGATTACCACAAGATAGCACCAGCGCCCTGATCAAACAATTAGGAACTAATGGCATTGGCTACGCCATTTCTAACCAAGTAGTCAATCGCCCAGATGCCCAGCTTGTGTTGATGCACAAAGTTTTACCCACCGACCCCAAGTATCCTTTTTCACAACCAATTTATTACGTATACAGACGCAAAAATCCTACTTCTGCTGCTTTGGCATTTATAGGCTTTGCTAGCACACCTCAAGGGCAACAAATAGTCAAAGCGGCGGCGCTAGTTCCCGTTGCTACCACTCCGTCAAAGGCAATTGCCCAAACACCAATCAAACCACCCGCACCCGCAGTTACTAATCCAAACCCAACTCCCGCACCCGTTGCGGAAACAGAACCAACAAATACTCGTGACGGAATTGGTTGGCTGTGGTGGTTGATACCTTTATTAGCTTTGTTGGGAATCCCAATTTGGTGGCTACTGAGAAACCGCGACACCTCAACAACCGCAGTAGATAGCCAAACCCCACCACCTATACCGGGCGGTACTAGCAGCGAAACACCTACGCAAACCATAGTTCCACCTGCTACCAGTATTACGGAACCGATCGCAAATTCCCCCACTCAACCACAAGAAACAGCCACCACCCCACCACTTTGGGGAGAAGATTCATTACCCTTAACAGATACCCAAAGCCAAGCAATTACCCCACCAACATCAGCAACACCTAATTGGTTAGGAGGTGCAGCTGTAGTAGGTGGAGCAGCTTTAGCCGGAGCCGCAGCCTTACCAAGAGACTGGGGTAGCACCATCACTCTGAAAGCAGAAAACAGTCAACAAACCCTACCTGCTAACACACAGGCTAGCGCCAATGCTAGTTGGCAAGTCTCAGAAGCCCACAAGCAAGCAACACGAGAACAAGGTGGAACACATCTGGCAATTAGGCTTTACGACATTACCGATATTAATAAAATCCAAACCGAAGGTTGGCAGATTTTCCAACAGTTTAATGTGGATGAACAAGCGTTGCAGATGTTATTGCCGATATTAGTTGCCGATCGCGACTATACCGCAGAAATTGGCTATTTAACAGCAGAAGATCGCTGGTTGCCCCTCGCCAAATCTAATCC
>JBAVZX010000993.1:0-6636 GCA_049589015.1 Phormidium sp.
TTTGTAAAATTTGCAATTCCTTCAGCAAAATCTATCTTCTCTATCTTCTCTTTCTTCTCTTCCTTCTCTTCCTTCGTGTCTTACGCGCTACGCGAACGTGGTTCAAATAAAAAGTAATCCGCCAGTGGAATTTATTATTAGACATTGGTAATAAGTAATAGGTAATTTTTAGCTATTACCTATTACCCATTACCATTAACTAAACATCATACATCCGAGCTTCTAGAGCATCGGGAAATTCCTCGCAATACTTATCAAAAGCTGTTTTTTCCAATTTTTTAGCTCGTTGATGGGATGCTTCGGCTTCTAGTTCTTCAACTACATCCCAAGCAGCCGCGCATTCTCTGGAATTTGGGCCTTTTTCTGTACAAATAGCACGGGCACTTTCAACTGCTTTTTGAATTTCTTTTTCGAGGAAAGTTTGTTTAGGACGTTCTAAAAAGTCGGCTTTACTGAGAATATCAGTAATGGAAATTATGCCCAATAATTTATCTTTAATTACTGGTGCGATGCGAATGTTGGTATTAGCAAATAACCGCGCCACATATTCTGCACCCAGGTCAGGATTGACCACAATGCAAGGTTTGGTCATAATTTCGTAGACACGCACTGTTTTCGGGTCTAGACCAAAAGCTGCTACTTTGTAAACTATGTCGCTATCTGTGACTACGCCGTAAGCATCTTGGTCGTGACGACGTTCGACAATCAGAGTGTGCAACCCTTTTTCTCGCATCAATTTTACTGCTTCCGCCGCTGTCGCTGAACCACGAATAGTAACGACTTCTTCGGTCATAATATCTGATGCTTTTAACATTTTTTTACCTCTAATTGGGATGAATCGCCATTAGTAATTATTCCTGAAATGTGAGTCTTTTGTCAAAAACTAATGGCTCAAAACATTAGTACTAAATTGATTAGTAATCTGTGTTTCTAAACAACTATAAAAAGTTTCCATTTGCCAACCTGTACGGGCAGAAACTTCAAGGATAGCTGCTTGAGGAGCGACTCGTTTAATGTTGGCTTGCGCTAATTCTCGGTTAAATCCTACCACTTCGGCATTGTCAATTTTGTTAACAATTACGATATCCGCAGTTTTAAAGATGGTAGGATACTTTAACGGTTTATCTTCCCCCTCAGTTACTGATAGTAAAACAATGCGTCAGTTCTCACCTAGATCATAAGCCGCAAGGCAAACTAAATTACCGAGGTTTTCAATAATTAACAATTTGATGCCTTCGAGGTTAATTTTTGCGATCCCCTTCGCCACCATATCTGCTTCTAAATGGCAGACACTTCCGGTAGTGATTTGAACAACTTGTGCGCCTGTTTCCCGTATTTATTTGTTTAGCTTTTTGGCGATCGGCCTGTTCTAATGCGATCGCCAAAGCACTTTCCATCAAGCTAACTTCGTGCATTTGTTAAATTAAACTTCGTGATGATGAGTTTGCTGACGTAGGATAAAATCAATTTCTTCTAAAGCTTCCGAAACTCCTTGTTCGGCAACTGAAGAAAGAGTTTCTCCCATTTCAAAATTAACTGCTGGTACGTTAATACACCAAGCATGAGGATGATGGTTGTAAAGGGTTTGGGAAAGGGCGAGAAGCGATCGCGGATCGACATTATGCGTCATACTTTTCCCCGTTTCTTCTGCTTCTATTGTTAGTACTTGTACTTCCTGAACATCAGGCAATTTACAAGCATCGACAAAAATTACACCGTAAACATCTTTAATTGTCTCTGCTATTTCCGGTGTTAATTGATGTAAAGCTAAAGATTTTACATTTGGTACGCCCCAAGCTTCTACTTCCTTAGCAACGCGAGGGCCAATGCCATCATCACTGCGTAAATCATTGCCGTAGCCAATGACAATGAACGATCTGTTTAGAGTTTGCACTGTTGCGGTAAGATTACAATTCATAATTATGCAAAAGACATTACTTACTGTTATTTTAACAATACTCTAAGGTGACTTCCTTTTGTTTTGCCTGCAATATTTTTACTAATTCTTCCACCAAACTGCGGCGAATCGAAATATTTTTGGGCAACAGGGGATTTTGGTAAAAATCGTTAATTTTCTGCCCCACTAAAAACAAGATAGAATCAGCATCTAAGATTTCTCTAGCTAACATTACTGCGCCATTGCTATCTACTGGTAGTCTTGATGGATCGCAATTGCTATCTCTTAATAGTTCGATCGCCTTAGAAATTGTTAATATTCCTTCAGTAACTAAATCTATCTCCTTTAATTTGCCAATTGGGGGCAAATCTTTTCGCATTGTCCCAATATCCATTTCAATAGTTTCACCAAGATATTTAGCTACAATATTACCTGTAGTCCCACCACAAATTATTTTCTTACCCTTGAAATTTAATAATCTATCCACATAACTTTTATCTTTAGTTTTTTCCAAAGGTGGGCCAGTAAATACCATTAAAGGATTTCTCTTCCGCAGATATAACCCGACAAATGTAGCATCATCTCCCATTTTACCTCGGTAAAGAGAATGGGTTTCACTAATTACATGATGTACAATATTGCGGGCTGTATTCGCTTGTCTAATAAACAAATCTTCAATATATTTAGAAATATTTTCCCAACCCCAACCAAAATTCAGAGTTTCTCCTAATCCGGCGTACAGTACGCCATCACTAACAGCGCCCAAAAAATCACCTCTTTCCAAATCACCCTCACAGAAGGTAATTTTCTTATCTAAAATTTGTTCTTTTTTTGATTCTAGTTGGACTAACTTCCCTTTCTTCAAATAGAAAATAGGAGGATTATCAAAATTAATTACTTTAAACCTGTTAGTTTCGTGATTAATTTGAATCACCGTAAAAGTAGCATAAGCAATTTTTCTAACCTGACAGATGGGTAAAGTGCCAATTACAGTTTTAATCACTTCCTCAAGTGGCACATCAGCATTCAACATAGTGATCAAAATTTCTGCGGTGAGAGTAGCCAGGATATTTGCTTTTACACCACTTCCCAAACCATCAGATAAGACAATTGTCGTCTTAGTTCCAGTGCGGCGAAATTTGACTTTATCGCCGCAAAGTTCTTCCCCCTTTTTATTCAAACTAAGGTCGTAAATATCCAGAAAATTATCCATCTTCAGAAATCTCCCGTTCTAGCATTTTGACGATTTTAAATAGACTAACCTTGGTTTCTGCTGTAGTTTCTCCTAGTAATCCGGCGATTTGTTGGACTACTTTCATTTGATTATCAACCACTTCATTTACTTTAGTTAATGTCTCACTTTTCAGCTTCATCATTTCTTTTTCGCGATGGATTTCATGGGTGATATCCACCATGATACAAGCGATTAGATCTTCATCTGGAATGGGAAAAATTACCTCTTTTACATACATATCAAGTTCTGAGTATTCTGTTTCTGCTACTCGAATTACCTGCTTTTTTTCCCATGCCTTATGAAAATCTTTGACATCATTGAGAACTACTGTTGCTGGTTGACCAATTATGGAATCTCGGTCTACTTTAAACATTTTACAAAAAGCCGGATTTACCAAAGTAATTTCCATTGCTTGATCGATAACAATTAAGCCGTTTGGGTCATATTCCCAAAGTAGTTCCCAAAGGGACTTTTCACTTTTTTTCAACACATTATTTCCTCGCTTTCAAACTATATTTGGCAAAATTTCTTCGATAAATTTTTGCTCAATGTTCTCTGGACTAATTTTGATAAATACCTTTTCTCGGAATTTCATGACGATGCCATCACTACAAGTTTCTAAGCAAAAAGAACCTTTTAATTCTACTTTGTCTTCTAAGTGATATTCGATAATCATACCTTGGAGTTTGGGTAAGACTTCATAAACTCCTAATTGATGACAAGCAGAACCCATACATAAATATAAATTCTCTTTTTCCATTGGTCATTTTTTATGCTTCATTAGTTATTGATTTAGTGGAGAGTGGAAAATTTCCACCTCCCCACCTAAGTTAAGTCAAATGTCCGATCTATAGCTAATTCAGGTGTCGCTATTCAATAATCAAGTGTGATGATGCGTCCCTGAGTAAAGCTAAAGAAATTGGCTTTATTTGCTATAGTTGCACCAGACATCAAATCAGTAGGCGTTTTTCCAGCTGCTTTTAAACAAGTTGGACAAACCTGCAATTTTACTCCTTTATCTGCCAATTTTTTCAGGAGTGTTTTTGAGGAAGGTAAATCACGGAATGTGATATCTTGAGAATTGTTTACCACTGCTTCGACACCTTTAATATCGAAGTAGATTAAAACATCTTTATCTTCAGACATCTTATCAGCCATAGTCAGCGCCATCAACAATCGCTGAGGATTATCTGTGCTATGACTGACATGAATAAAAACACCATCTTTAACAGTAGTTGCTTGTGAAATTGTCTCAGTTTGCTGATTTTGAAACACTTTAGCACCTTTAACTTGATAAGTGCCAACGCCTAAAATCAAAGCGGTAATGCCGAGAACTACAAAGCTTTTACGCCAAGGATTTTGTGTGTTCATTTTCCTCTCCTTTTCCTAAACTAATTGGAAAAGTTTGACATCGCCTTAATTTATATTTATTGACGATAAACTTCGTTAACAACAGTGCCATTTGCGGCAATTAATTCGATATGCAATGGCATTTGTCCAACTGCGTGAGTGGAACAACTTAAGCAAGGATCAAAGGCGCGAATTCCTGCTTCGACACGGTTTAACATTCCTTCGGGAATTTCGTTGCCGTGAATGTAATGTTTAGCAATTTGGGCGACGGTTTTGTTCATCGCTAAATTATTTTGTCCGGTAGCAATGATTAGGTTAACTTTTTGAATTAAGCCGTTTTCATCTACCTGATAATGATGGAATAATGTGCCTCTTGGTGCTTCGCTAACACCAACTGCTTCTAAATTATTGATACCTGCATCGGCGCGAACTCGACTAGAAACTACGTCGGGATCTTCTACAAGTTGTTCAATTTTATCGATCGCAGCCATAATTTCTACCAATCTTGCATAGTGATAGAAGAAAGAAGAATTTGCTGCTTTTCCACCTGCGCGATCGCGAAATTCCTGCAATTCTTTATCTGCTGCTGGCGTACCAATACTGTTACAAACATTCAGTCTTGCTAATGGTCCAACCCGATACATTCCATCAGGATAACCTAAAGGTTTGTAATAAGGAAATTTCAGATAAGACCAATTTTCTACTGCTTCACCAATGAAGTCTTGGTAATTATCTTCACTCAGTCCATCAGCAACAATATTGCCTTCACTATCGACAAAACGTAGGTGTCCGTCGTAATGTTCCCACTCGCCATTTTTGCCAACTAAACCCATATATAAAGATGGGAAATTCCCGAAAGCTTGAACCTCTGTAGTGAGATTATCTAGCATCCCTTTAAACAGATTTAAAGCCATTTCTATGGTGCTGCGAGATTCGGGTAAGCGATCGCGAATCCACGTCCTTCCTTCTTCCGAAAGAGGCGATCGCACACCACCAGGAACCGCCCAAGCAGCGTGAATTTTCCTCGCGCCCAAAATCTCAATAATTTGTTGTCCAAACTGACGCAAACGAATGCCTTTTCTAGCTAAATCTGCATCAGCGGCAATTAAACCAAACACATTTCTAGTTGCTGGATCGCTATCCCATCCTAACAAGAAATCTGGGCTACTAAGATGGAAAAAACTCAAAGCATGAGACTGAGTAATTTGCGCCAAATTCATCATTCGACGCAACTTGTCTGCTGCTGGCGGAATTTTCACAGCTAAAATTTTGTCGCCTGTTTTTGCCGAAGCTAACAAGTGACTTACTGGACAAATACCACAAATTCTAGCGGTAATTCCCGCCATTTCACTCATCGGGCGACCTTCGCAGAACTTCTCAAAACCGCGAAATTCTACCACATGAAATCGGGCATCATCCACTTCACCAGCATCATCTAAAAAAATCGAAATTTTGGCGTGACCTTCAATGCGCGTAACCGGATCGATAACTACTGTTTTGGACATAAAATCCTCTTGAATCGGTGATCAAATTGCTTAACTACGACAGGGGTGATTTTCTCGCATTTTTGTCCAAGGTTGTTGGGTATTCCACACTCCTAAACCTGCTTTTATTGCTGCTGCTTCTGCACTCAAAAAATCGTTTTGGGAACTTGGACAATTTTTCAGATATCTACAAAAAATGACGGCTTTTCCTTCTCTGACTAGCTGCAAATTAACTGATTGATTGTTGATTAATACCTCAGCAACGAGGCGCGAATACACATCTGTTTCTCTGGGTTTCAAAGTCAGCGTTTTTCCCGGAGGTAATAACTCCTTAACTCGGTTTTTTGCCTCTTTATAGAAAGGATTTTGTCCTCTTTCTGGCGCATCAATACAGGCAAGTCTGATTCGACATTGTTGAGGATTTCCATTTAGTGGTAATCTGCATTGTGCCATTTTTACATCTATGGTATCGCCATCTATCACCTTAATAACTGTTGCCGACTGTCCCGCAGCGGCTAAGGAAGTGTTACCCAAAAATTGGCTAACGATGCCACCGATAAGTAAAAGTAACAGCAGAGTAATTAGCCCTTGCCAAAAAAGATAATTTTTGTAGTTCTTCCTACTCATAAAAAATCATTTTTAGTTAATTTGCTACTTTGATTATCGGTGGA
>JBAVZX010000994.1:0-2199 GCA_049589015.1 Phormidium sp.
ACTTAACCTTATGGCTAGATATTGATGTCGAAATAGGTTTAGCACGAAAGCGCAAACAAGGGGAAATCACCCTAATGGAACAAGCCGATTTAGCTTTTCACCGCCGAGTACAACAAGGTTTTACCGAATTAGCAAAAGCTCATCCCCAGCGAATCATCAGGGTAGATGCTAACCAGAATCAAGATTTAGTGGCAAAACAAATCCAAGAGATTTTAAACGAACGATTAACTCACTGGTACAACCATGCAATTTTAGATTTTCCACTGTAGGGTGGTCATTCCTTAACCCAAAACTTTGTAGAGACGTTGCATACAACGTCTCTACATTATGCGAAATCAACCGAAAATGAGATTAATTTAAAAATTCTTGCTCAGACTCATCATAAGATTTAAATGGAATTTTTTCAGCAAGTTATAGGTCAAGAAAAAGCAGTAGAATTACTCAACCAAGCAGTAGCTAAAAATCGCATTGCTCCCGCTTATTTATTTGCTGGCTCTGATGGAATTGGACGCAGTTTAACAGCTAGTTTTTTTATTGAATTAATATTTTATAATTCCCTACCTCCTGAAAAAAGAGCCGAGAAAAGTGCAACAATCAAAAAACGCATTCAACTCAGAAATCACCCCGATTTACTTTGGGTAGAACCAACTTATTTACATAATGGTGTCAGAATTTCTGCCGCCGAAGCAGCGGAAAAAGGCGTAAAACGCAAAGCACCACCACAAATTCGCTTAGAACAAATCCGCGAAATTGCACAATTTTTAGGTCGTCCACCTTTGGAAGCATCGCGGAGTTTTGTCGTAATTGAACAAGCCGAAAGTATGGCAGAAGCAGCAGCAAATGGCTTATTAAAAACCTTAGAAGAACCGGGAAAAGCGACAATAATTTTAATTGCTCCCACAGTTGAATCTTTGTTACCCACTTTAATTTCTCGTTGCCAAAGAATCCCCTTTTATCGGTTAAATGCAGCCGCGATGGAACAGGTATTAACTGCAACTGGAAACCAGGAAATTTTACAACATCCAGAAGTTTTAGCATTAGCGGGGGGAAGTCCGGGAGAAGCAATTTTTGCTTGGCAACAATTACAAGCAATTCCTGAAGAGTTGTTAAATAAAGTTAGACAAGTACCGCAAACTTTGCGTCAAGCTTTAGATTTAGCGCGAGATATTGATAAAGGTTTAGATACAGAAGCACAACTTTGGTTAGCTGATTATTTACAACAATATTATTGGCAAAAATTTCATCTTCAAGGGATGATTGAAAAGTTAGAAAGAGCGAAAAAAATGTTACAAAAATATGCTCAACCCAGGTTAGTTTGGGAAGTAACTTTTATGGAAATAAGAGAAGCTTTTGTGGGTTAGAATCTAAATACTAACAGGGAAACGCCCACAGACTGAAGCCTGGGGCTAATTAAATAAAATTTAAAGTTTGAGAAGTAGCATTTTAATGCTTGTTCAACTAATTAAGCTGCTGTTTTGTAGAATAACTTGAGGCGTTCTTGCCAAGTTTGACGATAACGATTTAGTTGATTGCAGCCAAATTCAAAGATTTGTGCTTCTTGATTAGGAAGAGCTACAACAATTAAAGCGTGTTTGATATTACTACCAAACAAACTATTGCTGTAGTAATGATTAACTGCATCAACACTAGCAACAAGCTGTAAAGGTTTGTCGTATAAATAGTTTTCGTCACGTTTGGGTTCTTCAGCAGTTATCCATTGAATTATGTGCGGAATGCCTTTGTATTGGGCAACACAGCCAACTTTCGACTTGTAGCATTGCTCTTCGTTTGGTACGAATTCGTCTATTATTTGGACATTACTAAGTTGTTCCAGAATGGGTTGAATACTCAACCAATAGGGCTGAATTAGGTTGTTAGAAAGCCTTGGTGATAACCCTTGTAGATATGATTTAATTACTTGGCGTAAGTCTTTATTTCGACTGCGGCTATCAGCAGCATTTCTGTTTAATTCATCGTTTCCTTTATTGTTACGTGAATTAGAGAAAGCAATCTTGTACTGCGAAGGCAGAGTTTTATTTAGGATGGTGCTATCGGCGGGAAGAGCGCGGAGCGAATTGGTGTAGTTTAGTTTCATAATTTTTCAAAACTGAGTTACTACATCAAGATTCGCGCTACCCTAGTACACACAAAGTACTCATCTGTGAGTCTTTAGTGAATTAATTAAGTACACAACTGTGT
>JBAVZX010000995.1:0-2957 GCA_049589015.1 Phormidium sp.
TCAGCTGCAATAACATGAAAATTTTGTTTTCTCAGGAATTGACAGACATGAAAGCGGAAATTGTCGTCGTCCTCAATTACTAAAATATTTTTCATTGATTTTGCTAAATTAACATTTGGATCGGTGAGTTAATAACAGCAGATTAGTAGGGTGTGTCAGAGTTAATAAATTACTAATTGAGTTAAGTTTAAGGGCATCTGACGCACCCGACAAGAGAGTTACTCCTGAAGCTAACAAAAATACCCTGTTATTTGGAAGCCAACAACTCTTTTGATTGAGCATCAGCAGCTACAATAGGGCGACTTTCTGACTTGTTAGGACCGATCGCAAAAATAGCGGCATCAGTTGTTTCAAAACAGTTTTTCTCGCCAATTTTCTCTAGCAAGCCGCTGCGTTCTAGGAGTTGTTTTACTTGAGGTTGTAACCCAGTGAGAATTAACCGACAATCATGGCGTTTTAGGTCGTGATAAATATCTTCTAATGCTACTAATCCGGTGATGTCCATATTCGGTACAAACCGCAACCTCAAGATCAAATATTTCACTTCCGGTTCATCTCGCAGGAAGGTAACAAAGCGTTCTGCTGCGCCAAAAAATACGGGTCCATCAACTCGATAAACGGCAATTTCTTTGGCTAATTCTAGAGGAGTTCCAGGGGGGAATACTTCGGTTTCAGGAACTTTGACAAGGCTTAAATCGCTCATCCGTTTGATAAATAAAGCACCCGCAGCAATTAATCCGATTTCTACGGCGAGAACTAAGTCAAAACAGATGGTAACGAACCAAGTGAGGATCATTACGGCAAAGTCTGAATAAGTCGCCCGGATTAATAAACCGATCGCTTCCCACTCAATCATCCGCAAGCTAACTACCATCAAAATCCCCGCCAATGCCGCTAGGGGAATTTGCGCTGCTAGGGGAGCAAAAGCTAATACAATCAACGCTAAAGCAACACTGTGAATAACAGCTGAAAGTCGAGTTTTGCCGCCAGAACGAACGTTGACAGCGGTACGTGCGATCGCACCTGTAGCCGGAATTCCGCCAAAGAAGGGCACAACAATATTTGCCAAACCTTGACCGATCAATTCGCGATTGCTATCGTGTTTTTCACTAACCGTCATGCCATCTGCTACCACTGCTGAAAGTAGCGATTCAATACTTCCTAGTGCTGCCAAAGCTAAAGCTGGATTAATCAATTCTCGAATCAAACCGAAATTATTCCAGTGGGGAATTGCCTGTGGTATTGGTAAAGATTGGGGAATTTCACCAATTTTCGGCACATCTAAATGAAAATAGGAAGCAATGACAGTTGCTAACACTAACCCAACCAATGAACCAGGGACAATTGTGGTAATTCGAGGCCACAAAACCTTAGTAATAATCACAACTGCGGCTAATCCGATCGCCGCCCAATTTATCCCTTCTAAATGAGTGAAAGTTGCCCACAATCCCGGCAGAAAATGTTCGCTTCGGGGCAATTGTAAGCCGAAGAAATGATTGAGTTCACCGCAAAAAATAATCACGGCGATACCATTGGTAAACCCCGCCGTGACTGGATAAGGAATAAATTTAACTAACTGTCCTAGTTTGGCAATTCCCAAAGTAATCTGGATCGCTCCTGCTAAAACCCCAGCAATCCACACCTTTTCGATCCCATATTTAGCGACAATTCCCACCAAAATCACCGCCATTGCGCCAGTTGGCCCGGTAATTTGGACTGGGGAACCGCCAAAGATCGCCGCCACAATTCCCGCCACAATCGCGGTGTAAAGTCCAGCTTGCGGTTCGACTCCGCTAGCAACTGCAAACGCCAGTGCTAAAGGCATTGCCACCACCGCCGCTGTTAATCCACCAGTTAAATCGCCGCGCAGGTGAGTGAATAAGCGATCGAACCGGAAACGTTGGGGTTTCTCAACCCTCTCTGCTAATGCCATTTTTCTCTACTAACCTATACGGCTCAATTGTCCAATTGCCAAGCCTTACAGCCTTATTCCAGCTTTTCCAAAGCATCTTTGACATCCACTAAATGATTGTTGAAAACCTCTAACGCTGAGTCCAGGACTTTGAAAATCGATGGATCGCGTACTGAGTAAAAGACTTGGTTGCCTTGCTTTCGGGCTACCACCAAGTTCCGACTCCGCAACACTGCTAACTGCTGGGACACTGACGAAGGTTCCACTTCTAACCATTGGGCGATGGAATTGACGCTCTGTTCCCCTAACCGCAAGGCATCTAGGATTTGAATCCGCGTTGGGTTGGAGAGCACCTTGAAAAAGTCAGCCTTGAAGTAGCTTGGCTTAAAGGGCATCTGAGTATCTCTCTATCTTCAAAGTCTTGCATATAGTTTAACACCTGTGTTATCGTGTGGCAAGTTAGGATTCAAATGCTTGAGATACTGAAAAAAAATCCAGCCTTTTCCCTCTTCCATTGCAGGGTAAATTCAGCTTTGCTAAAAATCCAGGGCAAGGAATCTTTGTCGTAGCTAAAAGATTGTTAGATGAGTCAAATTTGAGGATATTTAAATAAAGAGGAAGTTAATGGAAATTAAGATTTTTGATGTTGAACGTGGGTTTTGTGCCTTAGTTGTAGCTGATAGCAAACACGCAGCACTTATTGATTGTGGCTCTCATATTTCCAGGGGATTTCGACCATCAGATTATCTGATAAACAAGAATTTTTCCGGGATAGAGCAGTTAATTTTTTCGGTTTATAATGACGAAAGTTTAGCTGATTTACCGAATCTGCTTGGAAGTCATTTTCAAAGCCGTTTTCCGACAAAGTTTCTGATTAAAAATCCAGCAATTAATGCTAAGAGTGCGCCTGAGTTAGCCGTGAGGAGTAATGGAATAAAGGGTAGGTTGAACCTTTTATCTGCTTTGAGTAACAATTACACAGAAAAAGTTGGCTATCATGGCTTTGGAGGCATCAACTTTGCTTTTTTCTGCAATAAATACCCGG
>JBAVZX010000996.1:0-2585 GCA_049589015.1 Phormidium sp.
GGTATGAAGAATGGTTTGAAACTGTTGAAAATAGCGAAGCAGAGGAAAATATTGAACCAATAATTGAGATAGTGAAACCCCCGGAAATAGTAGTTCAAGAAGTAGTGCAGGGTAAGCGCAAACCGAAAAATAATCCAGCTTCAGGTCAGCAAATGACATTGTTTAATTTGTCTGATTTTACTTGAAGGGCAGCATAATTTTTCAGAAACCGGAGTTCTGTAACTTTTGTCGTAGTTCGTCTACAAAGGCTTTTTTCAGACCTTTTTTAGCGTTTTTCATGCCATTGACTAATCGCTCGAATTCTTCCAATGTTGGTTGTTTCTGCTCAACCCAAACTTGAAGAATATCTTTCAGGGTCAAATAAGGTATGCCCAGGTCTTCAGCTACCTTGCAACCTCCTCCATCTGATGAAAGAAAAACTGCCTGTCCTTGGTAACGCTTTGCCAGCACTAAACAGGCAGCTTCCCCTTTATGGCATTTAGGGTACTGTTTCTGGAGGATTTCGCGCTCGTTAAGTTCTTCCACTGTTAAAGTTTCCACAACCAAACTTCCCTGCTGAAAGTGGCGAGGTAGCTGCTGTGCATTCCTTAACCATTTGCGACAACGCAAAGCTTCAACATCGGTGTTCGGTAACTGCTGAATCTGACGCTGAGCGTATCGCAGTCCTTTGCCCAGTTCGCTCAATCCCTCGTCATCTTCTTCTAGAGGGCGACTATTCTCGTCCCGATTATAAATTTCAGCCGGAAACCGCGCCGAAGAGATGTTAAGAGTCTCTAGCAATATATCTATTCCGCGTGGATGAGCAAAGCTCATTACCCGCAAAACTACCGTATCGAGTATTTTGATTGACACTGCTTTCTGTTAAATTTAGTTTTTATTTGCAGTAATTTTAACGCAATGTTAATATATCACCATAAACGTAAGGTTCTTGATTGGCCTGAGTGTGATGAACTACGAAATCTTAGGTCAGCGCTTGCGAGTTGCCCGTGAGCGAGCTGGCATGACCCAAACTGAAGCTGCACAATTTATTGATGTCACTTCGGCGGCTCTGAATCAGTATGAGAGCGGTAAGCGGCGAGTGGATGCTTTGAGTTTGGAGCGTCTAGCTCGGCTTTATGGAGTTCCGCTACGGTTCCTTTTTGGCGAAGAAACAGTCAAAACCGATTGGGAAGAAGCCTTACGTCTTTGTGCGGCAAATATTTCAGCTTCCAGTAAAGCCGGAATTGGACGCTTAATTGAAAAGGTTGATGCTCTCTTAGAGCTTTATAAGCAGACTGATACTCCTTTTCCTGAGCTTCCTCATCCACCTTTTGCACCGTTTAGCGATCTTATTTTAAAGGAAAATGGAACGGCGATATTGGCAGCCCAGAGAGCGAGAAGCCACTACAATTTAGGAATTGCACCGCTTGGTGATTTACAAAGCTTCTTACAAGCGCAAGGTTTACTCATCTTTGCGATTCCTTTTGGTCAGGAGGAAAATGCAATTTCTGGGTTGTTTTTCCTGCATCCGCAATTAGGACAAATTATTGCTATTAATCAGGATAATGCAGATACTTGTCGCTCATTTAGTTTGACTCAGGGTTTAGCTTACAGTCTTTTCCTGCACGAGCGAATGGCAATAGTTTACCGTCAAGGAGAGCGAACTTCTTCACAAATTTTTGCGGAAAAATTTGCCTGTTATTTTCTGATTCCTTCTGAAGCATTACAAGAACGTTTGCTCAGTTTAAAAGTGAGAGTTGTTACCCGTCCGATAGAAGTTGTGCATTTATCTCGCTACTTTGGAGTCAGCTATGAAACAATGCTATATCGATTGGAACAGGAAAACAAAATAGTTGGTTATAAAGATAATTTTCAGAATATACAAGCTGCGGTTTTAGCACGCCAACTTGGTTACAGTCCTGTTCATTGTGAGCTTCAGCAACGTTTTGATTCAATAGAAGAACGATTCCCGCGCATTTTTATTGAACTTGCCTACCGCGCTGTTGAGGAAGACAAGCTATCTTTGCGAACAGTTGCAGAAATGCTCGGTATTAGCGATATAGAATTGGAGAATCGTCTTTACTTTGAGGATACAGGAGATGATGAGTTTGAAGAGGATGAATTGCTTCAATCTACTGATTATTCATTACTAAAAAGTTAGGCAAAATTTATCAACTGTACCTCCGTTTGTAAGTATTATAAAGCTTCTTTATTCAAAGTAGGTAGTGGCCTAAAAGCCGAAACCTTGGTTAAGGATATTGGCTTCTAGAAGCAGGTAACTAGGATATACAGCACTTTGCAGGTAAGTGAGGTACACCAAAATGAGTAGGGTGGTCATTGCCTACCAAGAGTTTTAAACACTTAAAAAAATCCATTTGGGCAATGACCACCCTACTGTACCTCGTAAACCTGAAATCTGCTGTATATCCCTCTTTTGTCACTTTCCGACAGGGCGATCGCTAGAAGTCCTATGAGACAATCAATACAAGCTATCCTATTAGAAAAAAAGGATCTTATATTTGTTATTAGGAAATAATCGCGTGATCGCTTGCTATACAAAAGCTCTAGAATTCAGAAATGGCAAATGTTTTCGGAGAGTGACAGAA
>JBAVZX010000997.1:0-3680 GCA_049589015.1 Phormidium sp.
GAGTAGTTACGCTTACACGGCTAAAAAAGAAGGACACGCAGCACCAGAAGCTTTTGCAGAACGGTTGCGAGAAATGCAAATAGTATTACACAACCAAGATAACCGCGAACATGATTTATTAGATTCCGATGATTACTATCAATTTCAAGGTGGTTTAACCGCATCAGTTCGCGCTTTAACTGGCAAAAATCCCCAAACTTATTTCGGTGATAATTCCATTCCTGAAAATCCAAAAGTTAGACAATTAAAAAGCGAAATTGCGAAAGTTTATCGTTCCCGTGTCATTAACCCAAAATGGATTGCTGGCGTAATGCGTCACGGTTACAAAGGCGCTTTTGAAATGTCCGCAACAGTTGATTATTTATTTGCTTATGATGCGACAGCAAACTGTGTGGAAGATTTCATGTATCAAGGAGTAGCAGAAAATTATTTATTTAACTCGGAAGTAGCAGAATTTATCCAACAAAAAAACCCTTGGGCGTTGCGAGATATGGCAGAAAGATTGTTAGAAGCAAATCAGCGAGGTTTGTGGCAAAATGTCGATCGCAATATAATAGATAAACTAAGAGCAATAGTCCACGAAGCAGAAGGAAAAATAGAAGCTAATTATAGCAGTTATATTTGATTTTGGGATTTCTTAATCAACGCAGATTTAAAACTTTCCTCTTCCTCTCTGCGTCCTCTGCGTCTGGAGCGGTTCATAAAAAAATAAATTTGTTACACTAATTAAAAGTAGGATGCCTCAGTTCACAGATTCCCTAAAACCAGAATACCCATGCTAGCAACCTCGATACTTTTAACTAAAGAATTGCCCAGCTTGATCTATAATCCCACACGCGATCGCTTTAATGAAAGTTGGGAAGCACCCTTAGCAACATTGCTAGGATTGGGACGTGCTGCTGGTGCAGATTTTATCGAATTCTTTTTAGAAAGAGTCAATTACATTAGCTGTTTAGCAGAAGATGACGCTATTACTAGCATCTCACCCAAACTTTCTACAGGCGCAGGTGTCAGAGTTTTTCGTGGACAATCTGATTGCTATGTTAGTACCAATGACCTATCATTTTCAGGACTAAAAGCAGCATTAGAAAAAGCGCTTTCGATTCAAGGATTAATTCTTCCCGCACCTAATTCTTACATTCCAGAAATTAACTTAGAATTACTCCGAGATTACGCCACTAAAAACAACAAAGACACTTGGAATTCTGATTTTAGCTCAATGCAAGAAATGGGCGAAATTCTGCTAGATGCTAATGCTAAACTCCAACAAAAAGCTAATCATGCTCAATCTCGCCGTGCCGTTTATTTCCGAGATTGGCAAGAAGTTTTAGTCGCCGCAAGTGATGGTACTTTTGCCCGTGATATTCGCTTAACTCAATCAGTTGGTTACAATATTTTGTGCGCTGATGGTGCTAATCGTTCTTCAATTGGTAAGCGTTCAGGTAATACTGGAGATCCTCACTTTTTGCGGAATTGGAATTATGAAGCTGCCTCGGAAGAAGTGGCAGAATCAGCCGGAAAAATGCTTTATGCTGATTATGTAGAATCGGGAACTTATCCGATTATTATGTCGAATGCTTTTGGCGGCGTAATTTTTCATGAAGCTTGCGGACATTTGCTGGAAACCACTCAAATTGAACGCAAAACCACTCCTTTTATTGATAAGAAAGGCGAAAAGATTGCTCACGAAAATTTAACTGCTTGGGATGAAGGTCGATCGGAAAATGCTTTCGGAACCATTGACATGGACGATGAAGGAATGCCTACCCAAAGGACATTATTAATCGAAAATGGCATTTTGAAAAACTTCATTGCCGATCGCGCAGGTTCCATCCGAACCGGACATCCTAGAACCGGAAGCGGGAGAAGACAAAATTACACTTATGCTGCTGCTTCTCGGATGCGAAATACTTACATTGCTCCCGGAAATTACGCCCTAGAAGACTTATTTGCTTCCATAGATAAAGGCATTTACTGTAAGAAAATGGGCAACGGTAGTGTTGGCGGAACAGGCGAATTTAACTTCGGAGTTGATGAAGCTTACCTGATTGAAAATGGCCAAATTACCAAACCTTTAAAAGGTGCAATTCTCATTGGTGAAGCTAAGGAAATTATGAAAAAAATTTCCATGAGTTCTAAAGATTTAGAAATAGCTTCTGGTTTTTGCGGTTCTATCAGCGGCAGCGTTTATGTAACAGTTGGACAACCACATATTAAGGTTGATTCTATCACCATTGGCGGACGCTAAGAGAATTTTTATTTTAGATTTTGGATTTAAAATTAAACCCGAAATCTAAAACTTTGTCATGTGAATTCAAAGGGAGAAAGTTGTGCCAAGTACTCAAGAAATTGCAGGATACGCTCAAGAAATTGCTCAGAAATTGGGCATTAAAAAGTTCGATATTTACGGTTCAACTGTTGATGAAACCAGCGTACAAGTAGATCAAGGAGAACCGAAACAAGTTAACGCTTCCAGTCTTTCCGGTGTTATGGTTCGGGTCTGGAATGACCAACAAAGTGTAGGGGTTACTAGTACTACAGATGTCGATCCTTTGGGTATTGAATTAGCTTTAAAAACTGCTTCCGAAGCGAGTTTTTTTGGCGCGAAAGAAAACATTCCCGACTTTAGCCCAGAAGCAACTATTTCTATTACTCATTCATCCCCGCAAAAAGCAACCCAAGTACCCGCAGCTAAACTAATTGAAACTTTATTAACAGCAGAAAAAGAGTTAATTTCTGCTCATTCGGCAATTACAAGTGTGCCTTACAATGGGTTAGCTCAAAGAGATGTAGACAGATTTTATGTCAACAGTGAAGGTGCAGTAAGAAATGAATCTCACACTATTTCTTCTATCTATCTTTTCACTAAAACTGAACAGGAAGGTAAAAAACCTCGTAGTGCTGGTGCGGTTAGAATTAGCCACACTTTAGAGGAGTTAGATATTACAGGTTGCTTGCAAGAAGCTGCACAGAAAACTATCAGTCACTTGGATTATGAAAAAGTCAAAACTGGTAAATACCAAGTGGTTTTTTCGGGTAAAGCTTTCTTGAGTTTATTGAATGCTTTTTCTAACATTTTTAATGCTCAAGATATCCTCGATAAACAAAGTCTTTCTACTCCTGAAACCTTGGGAACAAAAATTGCCTCTCCTTTACTTTCTGTCTACGATGATGCGTTACATCCGAGCAACGTTGGCACAGAAACTTTTGATGATGAAGGTACACCAACTAGGCGAATTTCCATCATTAATAAAGGGATTTTGACTGGTTTAATTCACAGTGCTGGTACTGCTAAAAGATTGAATGCACAACCTACAGGCAATGCTAATATCGGTGCAAAAGTAACAGTTAGCCCGCACTTTTATCATATTTTTTCTGAAACACAACAATCACAAGAATTAAGCGTCGAAAGTGCGGATAATGTGATTTACATCGACCAACTTAAGGCTTTTCATGCGGGAGTTAAAGCAGTACAAGGTTCTTTTTCTCTGCCTTTTGATGGTTGGATGATCAGAAATGGTGAGTTAATTAGTATCGATGCGGCGACTGTGGCAGGAGATTTTCTCCAGCTTCTAAATTCCATCCTTTTTGTCGAAAAAGAAGCAGAATTAACCACTAGTGGAGTTTGCCCAAAAGTTTGGGTTGATGCACTTTCAATTACTGGCGAATAAGCTGTAGTA
>JBAVZX010000998.1:0-4730 GCA_049589015.1 Phormidium sp.
AAGTAGAGGGAGATGAGGGAAATGGCAGGCAGGATGCCTACCCTACAAGAGAAGGGAAGTCTGCTAAATCTAATGGTGCGGTTTTATCTGGGGAAGTAAAAGAGGTTGATACTAGGCGTTCGGAGGCGGTGGCTGTTGATATTGAACGTCCGACTCCGCCTTTTTGGGGTACGCAACTTTTGCTGTCGGAAGAGATTCCAATAGAGGAGGTTTTTGGGTATTTGGATTTGCAAGCTTTGATTGCTGGGCAATGGCAATTCCGCAAACCAAAGGAACAGTCACGGGAAGAATATGATCGCTTTTTGGCTGAGAAGGTTTACCCGATTTTGGAATATTGGAAGGGGCGAGTTGTTGAGGAGAATTTGTTGCATCCGCAGCTGATTTATGGTTATTTTCCTTGTCTGAGTGAGGGGAATTCTTTGCATATTTATGATTGGGAATTTTTGAACCGCGAAGACGCGAAGGACGCGAAGAAAGAGATAGCGAGGTTTGATTTTCCTCGGCAGAAATCTGGGCGGCGTTTGTGTATTGCTGATTTCTTTGCGCCTGTGGAAGGTGGGAAGGTTGATGTGTTTCCGATGCAGGCGGTAACTGTAGGGAATATTGCGACGGAGTTTGCCCAAAAGTTGTTTGCAGATGATCAATATACTGATTATTTGTATTTTCATGGTTTGGCTGTGCAAACTGCGGAAGCTTTGGCGGAATGGGTACACGCCAGAATTCGCCGCGAGTTGGGTTTTGCAGGGGAAGAACCGGATAATATTCGTGATATTTTGGCGCAAAGATATCGCGGTTCTCGTTACAGTTTTGGTTATCCTGCTTGTCCGAATATGCAGGATCAATATAAGCAGTTGGAGTTGTTAGGAACTGAACGGATTAATCTGTTTATGGATGAGAGTGAACAGCTTTATCCTGAACAGTCTACTACGGCGATTATTACTTATCATCCTGCTGCGAAATACTTCACTGCTTAGTGATTCCAGAAATCCGGTTTCTTGAAGAAACCGGGTTTCTTTTCTGGTTTTCTATAATCGTTAATATCATGTCCAGTTGTAGCATTATCTTGTGGGATTTGATATTAATTCTCGATTATAACTGTCCTAGCTTTTTCCACTTCAGTTCCATTTTGAGTTCCATTTTGAGTTCCATTTTGAGTTTGAGTTTCAGTATTGTTGATCATATTGTTTGCGATTAGTACATTTTTCAGTTTAAACTTTAGGGGTTCTGTAATCAATAAACCTTCGATTTCTTTAATCAGAGACTCCATAGATTCATTTTTGCTACGTTCTATGTAGATGGCAATAAGTACTGCGTCAATGCCATATTCTGCGATCGCATCTCCTAAAAGTGTTACCAAACCGAACGCACCTATGCCAAGAAGTACGATAAAAGGTTGTCCTAAAGTTGCAATAGCAACGACTACAGCAACGATCGCAGAACCTAAATACAAACCTGTCACTTTTTTGATAATTTTGTCTAGTTCCATTGCTATTCTCCTAAATTTTTCTATTGTAGTTAAAAATATTAGCATAATTTGAGCACACTATCCATATTTGAGCTAATTTGTCAATGTGTAAGTCCGAATAACTATAACGATCGAGAAAGTAATATGGCAGAACTGAGAATTATCTGCAAGTATCCAGATTGAACAGCCGAATTTTTAATTTTATTGATCTTAGTTGTAATTTTACAAAAACAAAGATGGGTGAGGTTAGAAGAATTAGCAAGTCAATTCCCCCAAAAAATTCTGTTTGAGAGTGCGATCGCTTTTTGTTTTTTATGCAGAGGAACGCAAAGGAATATTTTTCTTTACGTCCTCTGTTATTGGCAGTTTTAACTCAAAAATTCACGAGGATCGGTAACATATCCTGTGAGGGCGGAAGCTGCGGCGGTGAAAGGAGAAGCTAAGTAAATTTGGGCTTCTTTATTACCCATTCTTCCGGGGAAGTTACGATTAGTTGTGGAAACGCAAATTTCCGGTTCATTTAATCGCCCAAAGGTGTCTTTTGGCCCACCTAAACAAGCAGCACAAGAAGGTGCAGCTGGTTCAATACAACCCGCTTCTAAGAAGATTTCCGAAAGTGTTTGTCCGTCATATTTTTGACTGAACAAATCTTCGTAAACTTTCTGAGTTGCTGGTACTAAATAGGTGGGAACTTTGACTTTGTGACCTTTAATAATTTTGGCAGCATTGATAAAATCAGAAGTTTTTCCACCAGTGCAAGAACCGATGTAAACTCGGTTAATCTTCACATCGCTGCATTCTCTTGCTAAGGCGCGGTTATCGGGAGAGTGAGGTTTGGCGACGACGGGTTCTAATTTGCTGACATCATAGTGATTTTGGCTGTAGAATTTTGCGTCGCTGTCGGTGTAAACTGCTTCAAAGGGTTTGTTGGTGCGACCTCGAAGATACTCAAAAGTAGTTTCATCTGCGGGAACTGTACCATTTTTTCCGCCAGCTTCGATCGCCATATTGCACAAAGTCATTCTTTCTTCCATTGACATTGCCCCAATGGTGCTGCCAGCAAATTCCATTGTGCGATAATTGGCTCCAGCAACGCTTATATCACCAATAATTTGTAAAATTAGGTCTTTCGCCAATAAGTAAGGTGGCAATTCTCCATCTAAGACAAATCTCATCGTCGCTGGTACTTTAATTAAAAGTTTACCAGTTCCCATAATGAAAGCCGCATCGGTGTTACCAATACCTGTGGCAAATTGACCAAAAGCGCCAGCGTTACAGGTGTGGGAGTCTGTCCCAAAAAGGACTTCGCCGGGACGGGTGTGCCCTTCTTGGGCTAGGGCGACGTGGCAAACTCCTTTATAATCGGGGTTAGCTTTGAAGTCAGAGCGATCGGTAATGTCGTAAAAGTATTTAATCCCCTGTTCTTTGGCGAAGTCGCGCAAAATGTCCACGTTCCGGTTAGCGCGTTCATCAGCGGTAAAGATATAGTGATCGGGAATTAAAACAATTTTTTCAGAGTCCCAAACTTTGGCATCTGCACCAAATTCTCGGTGAAAAACGCCGATCGTTCCCGGCCCACAAACATCATGAGTCATCAATACATCTACGTCAACCCAGATGTTTTCCCCTGGTTCGACTAGCGATCGACGGGCGGCGCGTGCCAAAATTTTCTCAGTTAGGGTCATCCCCATAGTATGTTCTCCTGCAAATTGCTGCTACTTGCGCTTTTCTCTTATTAACTATGCTATCTACTGCTTCTGCTGTATTGGCTTTTATTTCAGGCAGATTTAGGATTTCATGCAATATGCGATTTTATCAGGGTGGGGCGATCGATCTCAATTGCCGATTAAAGTTTGGGGTGTAAACTGATGCCAATGCCGAAAAAACCTAGATCTGAATGCTTAAACTGTGGGAATCAGACGAAAAGAGCGATCGACAAGTATTGTAGTAACAAATGCCAGCATGAATACGAGTATAAGCTTTATATAGCATCCTGGCTTGCGGGACAACAAAGCGGCGTAAGTATTAAATACGGCAATATATCTAAACGAGTAAGACGGTTTTTAATTGAAAAATACGGCGAGAAATGTTCTTTGTGTGGTTGGTGCCAGGTGAATCCCCATACGGGTAAAATTCCAGTAGAAGTGGATCACATTGATGGAGATTGGCAGAATAACTCACCAGACAACCTCCGCCTTTTATGTCCCAATTGCCACTCTCTAACACCTACATACAAAGCACGCAATAAAGGTAAAGGTAGAAGTTGGCGGCGTGAGTCTCCTGCTATGTCGCCACTTCAGAGGGAAAATTCAACTTGATGCAAATTATCCTTGCTTCTATAGAGAAAGTGTGTTAACATTATATATTGTGTGAATAATTGCTGGTGTAGCTCAGTGGTAGAGCAGCTGATTTGTAATCAGCCGGTCGCAGGTTCAAATCCCGTCACCAGCTTAAGCTTATAACTTTTATCTGATCAGCAGTCATCTTAATTCATCTTGGTTACTGCTTGATTGTTTCTCTCAACTTTTTTATGGAAAAGCGATAATTAAATCAAGAACTAAGCTAAAAAGTTGATCTTCTATCTCCTGTATATGAATAAACCGCAGAGGTTGTCGAATTTATCCAATGAAGTTTTGCAGATGATGTTGCAAGAGTACGCAGAAAGATTACGCCAAAGTAATTCTCTAGTATGGGCTGCGGCTTCAGCATTTTTGCCTGTAAGTTTAGCAGGTATAGCAATTTATGAAATTACAGGTCGGGAATCAACTGTAACTTTAGTTGGTCTGGCAAGTATCATCCTTATATGGCTTTGGTATCTCATATCTGCGAGATTTCGAGCTTTCATAAATCATGATAGAGCAATTTATGAAGAGATAGAATCAGAGCTTTTGTCTAGGCAAAATGCAACATTTAAAAGTTTTGACGATTTGTATACAGTAGGAACCAAATTATCTCTAAAAGCTCTCAGAATGCTGATACCTATATCTGTAACCGTTTTTTGGGTGATTTCAATAAGTGCAGCTTGGTTGCTGTGACCTCCACTGTCGCTCCAAAAAAAATCCCCGCCCAGTTACAGAGCGGGAAGCGGAGGAACGATTGCATGACCTTATTACTCTTAATATATGTCTGAGTCATAGTCACTTATGCAGTATTGAATTAAAAACTAGCGAAATGCGTTGGGGTAGCCTGCCGTAGGCATATCGCCCTGAGTTGTATTACCCAACTCAGGGCGATTTAATTTTGTATTTTGTTGTAATATCAAGGC
>JBAVZX010000999.1:0-8164 GCA_049589015.1 Phormidium sp.
GAACAACGTCGTGCTGCTAATGTTGAATGGCTTGATAGCACCGCTTTAATCAGAGAGGATCGAGATAGATGACAACGCCCTTACGATGCGTTATTGATGCGAGTGTGGGAATTAAGCGATTTGTACCCGATCCTTTAACCCCAAAAGTTTATCAACTGTTCGCCCACCTCGCTATTGGGCAAACAGAATTTTTCATCCCAGATTTGTTTTATATTGAAATCGCAAACATCTTTTGGAAATATGTTCGCGCCGGACTTTACGCTGCTGCGGATGTTCCAGCAGACTTAGCCACTCTGAAAACTTTCCCTCTACAACTTGTTTCTATGGTTGAGTTAATGGAAGAAGCCGTTAATATTGCCATAGTTTACGGAATTTCTGCTTATGATGCCTCTTATGTTGCGCTTTCTCACCGAGTTAGTGCCCCTTTACTGACATTAGATCAAAGGTTAGTAAATACTCTCGCCAATGCACCTTATAACGTGCAGTTATTTACCAATTTTTCCGTTCCACCTTTGCCTTACAATAATGCACAAACAAATCCTGATTATTAACCGATCGCTTTTTACCTTTGAGTGAAAATGAGCGATACGCGCTACGCGCACACTTCGTGAACGCACTCCCAAAATTAGCTAAAGTTGAGAGGGAGCGATACGCGCTAGGCGCACACTTCGTGAACGCACAACTATAATTAACTTAAAAAGGAGATAAACATAATGGAACATAAAATTTTAGTACATTCCCATGTTGGCTCAGACGGCATATTGCAACTACAAGTCCCAACAGAATTTAAAGATACTGATTTAACAGTAACAGTAACTATTCAACCTGTTACCCCAGCAGAAAAGAAAACTCCAGAAGAATTAGGTTGGACTCCAGGTTTTTTTGAGAGGACAGCAGGTGCTTGGGAAGGTGAACCTCTCACACGCGATGAGCAGGGGGAATTTGAAGAGCGTTTGTGGGAGTTGCTATGATTTACCTTTTAGATACTAATACCTGCATCCAATATATTACTCGTCGTAATTCTTCTATTGTTAACAAATTGACGACAGTAGCGCGTGAAGATGTGGTTTTATGCGATGTTGTGAAAGCAGAACTCTATTATGGTGCTTACAAAAGCTCTCGACAAGAGAGTAATTTGGCATTATTTAGAGAGTTTTTCAGTGAGTTTGTTAGTCTGCCGTTTGATGGTAATGCAGCTGTAATTTTTGGACGTATTCGATCGCACTTAGAAGCATTAGGAACTCCGATCGGTCCTTATGACCTTCAAATTGCTGCTATTGCACTCGCCAACAATTTAATTTTGGTAACTCACAATACAGGTGAATTTAGTAGAGTTGAAGGGTTACAAATTGAAGATTGGGAATTGACGGAGTGAAAGGGCGATCGCTTTTTACCTTTGAGTGAAAATGAGCGATCGCACTTTGATAATCAGTTAAAATCAAGAAAAAATCTATAATCGCGATCCGTGTATTGATATGACTTATCTGCCTCAAGATGCTATTATTTCATCAGCAAAACTTACAAAATATTTATTGGTATTGCTTCCCAAAGATGATAAGTCTCAATTTCTAGCACAAGCAGGTTACACAATTGAAAATTGGCAACAATTAGAACAGGATTTAAGAGAACAAATTCTACCCTTAGAAGCTATTCAAATTACCGAAACAGAGTTTGGTGTAAAGTATCGAATTCGGGGAAGCTTAATCAGCCCTAATGGGACAACAATACAAGTTATTACTATTTGGATAATTGATTCTTTAGATCGGCAAACAAAATTTGTGACATTATTTCCAGACAAGGAGAGATAGATATGAGCTTTGAATTGTTTACACAGGTAGTTTTGAAAGAAGACCTTCCTAAATACAATTTAAAAAAAGGCAATGTAGCCACAATTGTAGAACATTATCCCAGACCTGAAGGAGAAGAAGATGGTTACAGCCTTGAGGGATTTGAAGGTATTGTTAATGATACAGTCGAAGTCAGAGAATCACAAATTGAATCTTTGGAAGTTAAACAGCAAATTCGGAGCGATCGCACTTTTCTAATTAGTTGAATTCCAGGGAGAGCGAGCGCACTCCAAAAATTAGCTAAAGTTGAGAGGGAGCGATCGCTTTTTGCCTTTGAGTGAAAATGAGCGATCGCGTGTCAGCTTTCCTTACACAAAAGTTTTTGCTGTGTTAGCTTTGGAGTAAATAGCTTGAGGAATTCAGAATGAGTCAATCTTTTTTCAATAGCCTTCTTACAATCACTGGAGATTTCTTTAATTTTGACAATATCAAAACTATACTTATAACTGTTACAGGAATAAAAAGTATCTGGGACTTATATAAAGAGTTTTGGAGGAAAGCAAAACTCAGAGTACATATCGAAAGTAGTAGTCTAGTTAAAACAGACCATAATCAATTTGATTTTCAGATAAACTTCAGTATTTTATCTTTAAATAATGCTGATGCTTATTTGAATAAAATTTATTTATACAATCAAGATAAAATTTATTTTTCTCGCTTAATTTATGGCCGTCCAGGAACTCAAATAGATTCAGAAGTTGAAATTTTTTGCTTAGACGCTGTGGAGCCAAGCAGAGAAATAGAACTTGATTGGGCAATTGAATACATGAGAGAAGATTTAACCAAACTAAAACTTGATTATAAAAACTATGTAGCAAAAATTGGGTTGATGAAAAGTACATCTTTTATTAAAATCAGAGATTTTAAATTAGCTGGAGGAGCTAAAAAATCTTTTACTCTAATTGGCAGAATATTTACTGTTGAAAATATGAACAGTAATAAAAATGAAATAATACCTACATCAGGATGGTATTTGTGTATAAATTATGGAGTAGGAAAGATTAAAGAAAAGATATTTAATTAGTAAAACAGAAGTAAATCCAGCAATTATTTGATTATGAATTATAGCTGATAAATTATTATGAAAGTACCTCTATCGATTGTAAATCCTGAACTAGCCCTACAGTGGCACCCTACTAAGAACGGCGACCTAACCCCAGACAAGGTAAACGCAGGCTCACCAAAGAAAGTTTGGTGGAAATGCCCCAAAGGTTCCGACCATGAATGGGATGCTCAAATTAGATCGAGAGTTAACGGCGTTGGATGTCCATACTGTTCTGGTAAAAAGCTATCAGTTACTAACTCCCTTGGCAGTTGCCATCCTGAACTAGCTGCACAATGGCATTCTACCAAAAACGGCAATCTTACTCCAAAGCAAGTACTAAAAGGCTCACATACAAAAGTGTGGTGGAAATGCCCCAAAGGTCCCGACCATGAATGGAAAACAGAAGTTAGAACAAGGACAAAGGTTAACGGAAGCGGATGTCCATACTGTGCAGGCCAAAAGGCATCAAAGACAAAATCTTTAGTGAGTCTTTATCCTGAAATCGCCAAAGAGTGGCATCCAACAAAAAACGGTATCCTTAGCCCAGACCAAGTACCAGAAGGTTCAGCAAAGAAAGTTTGGTGGAAATGTTCTGAAGGTTTCGATCATGAGTGGTTAACACAAGTTAGATATAGGGTAATGGGAGATGGATGTCCCTATTGTTCTGGTCTAAAAGCATCAGCTACTACATCCCTTGCCAGTCGCTATCCTGAAATTGCTAAAGAATGGCATCCCACAAAGAATGTTCCACTTACACCTCACGATGTAGGTGGAGGCTCAAAGAAAAAAGTTTGGTGGCGTTGCAGCATTGATGCCTCTCATGAATGGAAAGCAGTAATCTCAAACAGGACGAGACTTGGAAATGGATGTCCTGCTTGCAAAAAGGGTTGGACAGTTGAAGCTATTCGTGGATTTGTTAGCTCATTAATAAACCATCTTGAAACTTTTACACCAGCAGAACTGTATGTAATTTTTCAGCAGAAGGGACTGCTTGAAATATATGCTAAAGGGAAAGGTTTTGTGAAAGCTCTTTCCACAGGGCGATTTCCATTGGAAGAGGTCGAGAAGTTTGTTAATGGTGAACCATCACTGGTAGACGAATTCTACAAAGATCAAGACCTAACACTCGAAGCACTCGAAACTAACAACAATAATCACAACCCAGAAACCCAAAAACCAACCACAGAAGACCAAATCGACGAAACAATAGACCCATCCGACGAACAAGACGACCTAAACCTTCCCATCGTCCAAACAAAAGAAGTCCTCAAATCCTTAGATCATCACATCGTATCCACAGCCGATGCAGAAGCCGTCGAATTTCTCATCGCCTCCGCAAAAGCCAAAATTTGGAAACACACCTTTCAAGAAGAAACCACAGCCATCACCCAAGCCGAAACATACACAGGCGACAGCTACGCCGAACGAGTCAAAAGCGAATTCCTAGACGAATATCACCGCGCCAAAAACCTCGAAATCCCCACAGGTTACGCCTTCCAAATCAACGGCAAACTAGCAGAACCAAACCTGATGCAACGACTCATAGCCGTTCGAGTCCGCGACAACAAACGAGTCGGAAATTGGTCAGGAACAGGTGCAGGCAAAACCCTCTCCGCAGTCCTCGCCAGTCGGGTAATCAACGCCCAACTCACCTTAATCTGCTGTCCCAATAGCGTCGTCGAAGGTTGGAAAAACGCCATCCTCGACATTTTCCCAGAAAGCCAAATCGCCACCAAAACCTTCACACCCAACTGGGAAAGAAGATCCCCCCTAACCCCCCTTAACAAGGGGGGAACTCCAACCACTCCCCCTAATACAACTCAACCCAACCAAGAAAAAACTCTAACTCCCCCCTTAATAAGGGGGGTTGGGGGGGATCTTCCCCGCTACCTAATCCTCAACTACGAAAAATTCCAGCAACCCAACTCCGGGGAATTGGTGCGTACCCTGATCGAAAGCGAACAAATCGACTTCATCGTAATAGACGAAATACACTACACCAAACAGCGTCAAGTTGAGGATATGTCCCGACGCAAAGAACTCATCGGTGCCCTCATCACCAGCGCCAACGAACAAAACCCCAACTTGCACATTATCGGAATGTCCGCCACCCCAGTCATCAACAACCTACAAGAAGGGAAAAGTTTAGTCGAAATGGTGACAGGAGTCGCCCACAACGAACTCGACATCCGCCCCACAATACCCAACTGCATGAAACTGCACCAGCGACTCGTCACCCTTGGCATACGCTGGATGCCAGAATATAACCTGGAATACGAACAAATCGAAATTCCAGTTGACTGCGGCGACTACATCGAAGAAATTCGCGCCCTTGGTAAAAACGGCACCCCACTAGAACTAGAAAAAATCCTCACCCAAGCCCGTTTACCCGTAATTCGCCAACAAATCCAACCAAAAACCCTGATTTACACCCATTACATCCAAGGAATCGACAGCTTACTCAAAAACGCCCTAGAAGCAGATGGTTGGCAAGTCGGATTATACACAGGCGATGACAAATCCGGTTTACCTGGATTCCTCAAAGGCGAAATTGACGTACTCATCGGTTCCAGCGCCATTGGTACAGGAGTAGATGGTTTACAGCACGTCTGCAACCAGCTAATTATCAACGTCCTACCCTGGACTCATGCCGAATTTGAACAACTCAAAGGTCGCATCTACCGCCAAGGACAAGTCAGCGATCAAGTAAAAATGGTCATTCCCCTGACCTTCGCCCCAGTTAACGGTCAACATTGGTCATGGTGCGAATCTAAAATGCAGCGCCTTCGCTTCAAAAAATCCATTGCTGATGCAGCCGTTGACGGTGTAGTTCCAGAGGGAAATTTACGCACCCCCGCCCAAGCCTACCAAGATGTGATCACCTGGCTAGAACGCCTCGAATCTGGCGAACTCCAAATCATTACCCGCCCGAAAATCATTATCCCAATTCCAGACACCGACCCCACAGATGTGCAGCGAAGATTACGGCGTTACGGCGACTTCTCCCAAATGAACCGTCTGTGGAATCAAACTCACAGCGCCAAAACTCACCAACGCCTGCAAGAAAATCCCGAAGAATGGGCACAATATCACACTTTATATCAAAAATCTCGCCAAGATTGGGCGATTATTCCCTACGAAGAAATGATCCGTTGGTGTCAACAAGAAAGCGGTTTCATTATCGGTGATTTTGGTTGTGGAGAAGCCAAACTAGCCGAAGCAATTTCCGACAGACATACAGTTTACAGCTTCGATCATATCGCCATTAATAATAATGTAATTGCCTGCGATATGTCTCACGTTCCCCTCAATGATGAAGAACTTGATGTAGCGATTTTCTCCCTTTCTCTGATGGGTTTCAACTTCACCGACTACCTGCGAGAAGCACGTCGTACACTTAAACTCGATGGTCAGTTGCATATTATTGAAGCAACATCCAGATTTGGTGATATCGATCAATTCTGCACTGATTTAGAAGCTTTAGGATTTGCCATTATTAGCGTTGAAGATATGTGGAAATTTACCCATATCACAGCTAGGAAAACTTACCGAAAACCTCAAGCAGGAGTGGAATTGAAATTTTAGGGAAAATGCGATCGCGCAGCGTGCCGTAGGCGTATCGCACCCATCCCCCCATCACCCCTAAAACTCAACCAGAAATCTTCTTCTTCAAATTCTCATCAGAAGGCCCCAATTTTGTCACATCATAATTATTAGCAGGATAAGAACGGGAAGGGCGATCGACAAATAAACCCGATCGAGTTCGTGCAGGTAAATAACTCAACACCCCAGCGCGTGTGTGCAAACAAAATTCGACAAACTTTTTCACCGCAACTGGTGGCGCTTCTAATTCAAAAGCTTTTAGCGATCGATCATCTAAAATACAACGAAATACTAACTCAACCAACCCTCTAGGAACCAGAGGAAACCAACTAGAAATCAAGCCAACAAACAAATGATACAATTCTTTAGTAGCCGGAGAATTATAAACAAACTTATCCTCATATTCCTGCTTAAAACGTGCCATTTCTTCTAAAGAATCAGGTAAATCTTTAATCTTCATTCGTTTAGCAATCTCCAGCCAAAAGTTCAGCCATGCAAAGCGTTCCTTTTCCGACATTCTTCGCCAGCCAAAGCGATCGTTCCAATAGATAGGTTCTAAAATTAAAGCAGCAGTAATATAAATAAAATCTTGATTATTAATCCGAAAATGACCATGAATATAGTTCATCCGTTCAATGCAAGCACGTCCTTGTTCACTATCATAGCCATGCTTAATCATCTCAAATAACAAAATTGCAGTATCATCATAACGCCTCTGAGTGTGTGCCTGAGCATAACCGCGCTTTGCTACTAAACCAGCCATTCTCGGACTAGCAAAAGCCCTAACAAATGCCAATTCAATGTAACTTCGCTGAAAGTCCCAAGGGAACTCATAACTCACCATAATATTGACAATTTCTGAATGATCCTTAACAGGATCTAATTGCTCTATTTTCCTGAAATTATCGTAACGTCCCATTTTCCGATCCTTTTATTAAATATTCTTTTAATCAAATCTTTCGCAATTCTTTTAAACTCACAATATTGCCTACTTACTACAGAAAAAACTTCGACACAACACAACTAAAACCAGGCAACAAAGGCGAAATAATTTCATCATCATTAATCAACGTCGCCACTAACACTAATCGCGCATTTTCTCTGCGATAAACCTCAACTTTTTTCAATCGCCAATCAGCAATCCAATACTCTTCAACTCCCCGTGAAGAATAGAGTTTTAACTTAGCTTCCTTATCTCGCCTAACATTCTCATTACCAGCAGATAAAACCTCAATAACCAACTCAGGCGCACCAGTCAAATGTCCCGCTTCATCTAATAGTAACTCTAATCTTTCATGACTCGCCCAAACCACATCAGGAATCACATCATCTGATTCGCTAAATAAAACGCCTGGACTTATAACCGCCTGTCCTAAATTACTAAACCTCGACCAATCTTCAAGTTCTAGACAGATTTTGCTACAAGTTCTTTGATGATACCAATCAAAAGCTTTAGATATAAACAATTCCCCATCTACAACTTCGTAGCGCGTACCCTCATTTTCTGGTAAAAGTTCTATATCTGCGGTAGTCCAACGCACTCCTTGAATGGGCGTATAACTCATAGCAGAACTCCTTTTGAGCAGGACTAATATAAATAGTAACGCAAGTTGCTAGTTATAAGATTAGTCTGATTCTTTGTACGTAGTTGGGCTTTAGCCCTCTTATG
>JBAVZX010001000.1:0-3664 GCA_049589015.1 Phormidium sp.
AGAAAAAGTACAATTAAAATGTTGCTTCGCGTCTGAGGAACGTTGGTCGGATTTCATCCCACCGTTAAGCTACGCTGTAACGGGGGCATTCATCCAACATTTTTAGGTAAGCAGGAAAATTTGGCACAATTTATTTAATAAGGAAAATTGGCTTTCGGAAGGGTTGCTATGCTAACCTGTTGAGAATCGCTACACTGGCTGATACAGTTGTATTTTCATCTTGGTTCGCCCAGCGCATAATGGTTCATATCAAGCGTCTGGAATTATCTCACTTCAAGTCCTTCGGCGGCACTTCCCAAGTCCCTCTGCTGCCGGGGTTTACGGTTGTTTCTGGGCCAAATGGTTCGGGAAAGTCGAATATTTTGGATGCGCTGCTGTTTTGTCTTGGTCTTGCTAGTTCTAAGGGTATGCGTGCGGAACGCTTGCCTGATTTAATTAACCACAATCACCAAACTAATCGCGGTACTGCTGAAGCTAGTGTTACTGTGACTTTTGATTTGTCTGATGAACCTGAGTTTTTTGTCGCAGAAGAGCAGAACAAGGAAGTAGGGGCGCACCCGCGTGTGCGCCCACACCCACACCCGCACCCGCACCCGCCTGTGGGCCCGCACCCGCCTGTGGGCCCGGAGCAGGGGAGCGAGTCTACTGCTGATAGTGCTGAATTAAATGGAGATGGAGAAAATTCCCAGTCCCCAGTCCCTAGTCCCCAGTCCCCGAAAGAGTGGAGTGTGACGCGGAAGTTGCGGGTGACGAAGCAGGGGAGTTATACCTCGACTTACTTCATTAATGGGGAGTCTTGTACGCTGACGGAGTTGCATGAGCAGTTGAATCGTTTGCGGGTTTACCCGGAGGGTTACAATGTGGTGTTGCAGGGGGATGTGACTAGCATTATTTCGATGAATGCTAAGGAACGTCGGGAAATTATTGATGAGTTGGCGGGTGTTGCTGCTTTTGACCGGAAGATTGTTCAGGCGAAGCAGACTTTGGAATCGGTGAAGGAACGGGAAGATAGTTGTCGGATTGTGGAAAGGGAGTTAATTTCGCAGCGCGATCGCCTTTCCCAAGATAGAATTAAGGCAGAAAAGTATCAGAAACTCCGCGGAGAATTGCAGGATAAGGAAAGGTGGGAGGTTGTTTTAGTTTGGCAAACTCTGCGAAAACAAGAATGGCAGTTAAGGGAACAAATTGCATTAGGCGATCGCAATTCTACCGAATTAACTGAACAACTGGAAAGTCTCAATCAACAAATTCGGGAAATTAGCGTTGAATTAGAAGAATTGAATGCGAAAGTTAAAGCTCTTGGTGAAGAGGAACTTTTGGCATTGCAAGCGGTTTTGGCAACTCAAGAAGCTGAGAAACGACAATTACAATTACGCCAAACGGAATTAACGACGAGTTTTCAAGAAACGGAAAAGCGGTTAAGGGAAACTCGGCAGGAAATTGAGCAATATCGGCAAAGTTTGACGCGACTTTCTGAAGAACAGGAAGTTATAAAAAATGAGTTAGTGGGGTTGGTTGCGGTGCGGGATGCTGCACAATTGGCGGTTAATCAAAGTCGGGAAAGTGCTAGTGCGATCGCATCTTCGTCAGAAGCTTGGGTGTTACAACAAACTTCCCTAAATCGTCAAGTTGAAAGTTTATTGGAAATCATCGACCCTCAACGTAGAGAACAAGCACAATTAAGGGAACGTTTTACTAATTTAGAACGATTAGTTGAAGAACAAACCCAACTTTTAGAATCTTTAGCACCTCAGTTAGAAAGTAAGCAATCTCGTGAGGTTGATTTTGAAAATCAATTACAAGATTCTGGTGAAAAAGTTCAACAGCTAGCGGAAAGATTGTCTTACGCAGAACAAGAGTTAAAACTGCAACAAGATACGCAAAAACGCCTGTCTCAAGAACAGCGAGAAAAGCAACGTCAACTCGATAAGTTAGAAGCGCAACAACAAGCGCAACAGGAAGCACAAGGAACCTACGCGACTAAGTTAATTTTACAGTCGGGAATGCCGGGAATTTGTGGTTTAGTTGCTCAGTTGGGAAGGGCTTTTCCTGAATATCAATTAGCTTTGGAAACTGCTGCGGGTGCGCGTTTGGGACATTTAGTGGTTGAAGATGATGGGATTGCGGCGGCGGGAATTGAATTATTAAAACAGAAGAAGGCGGGAAGAGTTACCTTTTTGCCTTTGAACAAAATCCATGCACAAAAAGTTACGCCGATTGTAGCTTTAAGATATGCTAATGGATTCATTGATTATGCGATTAATCTGATAGAATGCGAACCAAGATATCGGGATATTTTTGCTTACGTTTTTGGTAGCACTGTTGTATTTAAAACTTTGAGCGATGCAAGGCAATTTTTAGGTCAGTATCGCATCGTAACTTTAGAAGGGGAATTGTTAGAATCTAGTGGGGCGATGACTGGTGGAAGTGTGAGTCATAGTTCCGGGTTACACTTTGGTACAGGTCATTCTACTGAGTCGGTGGAAGTAGTGAGTTTGAAGAATAGATTGCATGATATTGAGTTAGTTTTGGAGAGATGCGAACAGAGTATTGGGAAACTGACTGAGGATATTAAACTACTAAGTCAACAGTTAAGTGAAGCGAGACAGGAACGGCGGGAACAGGAGTTACATTTTGAGCAGTTAAAGAGAGAAATTAATGGGTTGAATGAGCAGCGATCGCAACTGAGTTCCCAAATTGCTAAAAATACCTTAGAATTATCTAGCGCCCAATCTCGCTTGCAAACTCTCGAAACAGAATTACCCGCCAACGAAGCGAACTTAGGGCAATTAAGACAAAGTTTAGCCGAGTTAGAACAGTCGCAAATTCACAGCGAATGGCAACAAATGCAAGGGATGATTAAAGTTCAGGAAGCAGAACTAAATCAACGTGAGCAAAATCTGCGAAATGCCGAACAAAGATTAAAAGACTTAGAGAATCAAAGTCAGCTTTTACAATCAAGAATTGACGAATCTCAACGACGGGTAGCGGAATACGAAACCCAAAGAAATCAGCAACAAGAACAGTTAAATACTCTGTCGAATCAAGACTTAGAACTTAATGCCAAGATTGGCGAAACTCAAGCGGCGATGGTGCAAGCGGAAGCGAAGTTAGGAGAAGAGAAAAAGACAAGAGATGCCAGGGAAAATAAATTGCGTCAATTACAAAAATCCCAACAACAAACTGAATGGGAATTGCAAAAACTGCAAGAAACTCAAACAGCGCGTCGGGAAGAATTGACAAACGTCCAAACTCAAAGACAAGCTCAAGAAAGTGAATTACCCGAACCTTTGCCCACTGTACCAGAAAACACCAGTTTGGAAGAATTGCAGAAAGAAATACGGGCTATTCAAAAGCGGTTGCAAGCGATGGAACCCGTAAATATGTTAGCTTTGGAAGAGTACGATCGCACTCAAGCGCGTTTAGATGAACTAACCGAAAAACTAACTACCTTAGAAGGAGAACGTACTGAATTATTACTGCGAATTGAAAACTTTACAACCTTGAGATTTCGAGCTTTTAAAGAAGCATTCGACGCAGTGAATGAGAACTTTCAGAAAATTTTTGCCGAACTTTCCGAAGGTGATGGTAGCTTAACATTAGATAACTCTGATGATCCTTTTGCTGGCGGACTTAACTTAGTTGCTCATCCTAAAGGAAAACC
>JBAVZX010001001.1:0-3859 GCA_049589015.1 Phormidium sp.
TAGAGACGTTGTATACAACGTCTCTACATTCTTTTATGGAGATGTCTATCAAAGACAAACCCCGATAAAATAAGAATTATATTAAGGCAGGCTTTAGTATGGTTGCTGTCCAATTTCAAACCTACACCGTAGAAGAATTTCTCAACCTAGACTTGCCCGAAGGACAGGAATATGAATTGGTCAATGGAATTATCATACCGATCGCAGAACCTTCAGGCGAACATGAGAATTTGCGATCGGAACTTTTAGTAGAACTGCGAATCGAAAGCAAACGCCGCCAACTAGGGCTATTATTGCATCCCAAACCCGTGTTACAGTTAAGCCCTAAAGACACTCGTAAACCAGACCTCATCGCCATTAATCGGGAATCTTGGAATCGACAGACTCAGCAACAAGCTGTATTAAAAGAACCACCCAGCGTAGCGATCGAAATTGTTAGCACCAATTGGGAAGAAGATTATCGTAATAAACCCCTGTGGTATGCTGCTTTTGGCGTGACAGAATTATGGATTATTGATCCTTTGTTTACTGTTAGTCGTTATCCCGATCGCAAAAATCCCAAAATCGAAGAACCCACCATCTCTATTGGTCAACTGATTACTTCACCTAGCATTTTAGTTGAACGCGAATATCAGTTTCAAAGTTTTACAGGTAATCAACAAATTCAATCTCAATTCTTTCCAGATTTAGACCTCACAGTAGCCCAAATTATCGCATTTGGAGCCGGAATTTAGACCGATTCCTGTCCCAAGAGTCCCCAGTCCCGTAGGACAGGCATCTTGCCTGTCACCCAAGAGTCCCCAGTCCCCAGCCAAAAAAAGTGGGGACACTTCTGCCCCCCCCCAAAACCTGTAACTAGTTCTACATCTTACCGATTAGCAGTTGCAGCAATTTTCGCTTCTTGAGCAGTTAACCGTTCGTATGCAGCACGCATCTTCAAACCTGTCAAGACTTGGAACAAACCAGTTCCATTATTAGAACCAGGATATTCCTTGTGTTGTAACAACAAGTGAGTTAACTCACCGTGATACTTGGTGGAAGTCTGACTGAGATGGTTTTCGATATAGATTACCTGTTCCAAATTCTCGAATTGTCCATCTAATTCCAGAATTTCTGCCGCATGACCATAATAAGCATCTGGCCCATAGTGCATTTTAATTCCGGGATAGGAACAAGTCAGCTTATTGCCACAGGGAATCCAATCAATAGTTGAACCTTCATCAAATAGGTAAGCAGGCTCAAAACCTTCTACACCAACTTTCTGAATCAGACGCACCCGCAGGATTTTACCTTCCTTGTCGTCCTTGATCAAAGTGGTGGGTAATACCTGGATCACAACATCAGCAAATTCCCGTTGTGGCTCAATGTAGGCGCTAAAATCAGGGCGGCGAGAATTGATTGCAGCTAGCACATCCTCATAAGTGTGACCCCGTTCAGACATATCGCGCTGAATTTTCCAAGCAATCTTGACTTCTTCGCTAATGTCGAGGTATACACTGAAGTCGATGAGCGATCGCATCCGCTCATCAAACAAAGGATGTAGCCCTTCAATTACCACAACATGATTTGGCTCAATTAACTCCGGTGGATCAATCAAGCCGGTTTCGTGATTGTAAATCGGCTTATTGATTGTTTCGCCACTCTTGAGCGCCTTGATCTGCTCATACATGAGATCAAAGTTATTGGCTCTCGGATCAAGTGCAGTAATCCCCGTTTCCTTGCGCTGCTTTCTATCCAGACAATGATAATCATCCAGACAAATTACCGTGACAAACTCTTTGCCAAACAAATCAGTAATACGGCGCAAAAATGTAGACTTTCCACACCCGGAGTCCCCGGCGACACCAATTAGCACCACGCGATCCGGCTTTTTGGTCATAGCTTCCCTCTTTCGATTAAGATTCTTTACTAACTGGGTCAAAACTTCGAGCTAAATCACAGCCTATTAAGTCATCCCGGTTGACTGGAAAAGCTACTTAAAAAAAGCAGCTATTGCCAATCCAACAGAAGCAGTCAGGCATCTGCCCTCAAGGGAAGACTCAAGCCTTCAAGTAAGTATTTAATACTACTATTACTGGAATATCTTACCAGAGTGGGATTTCCTCTACAAGGCATAAACAGAGTGGAATCATCTAGCTCAGTATTTATGCTAAGGTTTGTTGTGCATTTTTTCTAAAAAAAATGTGAAACTGATCCCCTAGTCACATTCTCTAAGAAACTTACCCTGTAGGGTGAAGAAGAATCTGGAGCCGAATTTTTCCATTCCTTCGGTCTTAGAACTGTGATCATAGCCTTAAACTATAAATTACTGCAATTTCTTAGATCTAGTTCAACACCCCAAAATTGGGGCTAGAACTGTCATGTGGTGCAAAGGGCACGTTGCAGCAGCAGCAAATTTATTTTCAGTTCGGAGAGATCGAAGCAATGTACAATCTAAGCGCAGCTGGTGGTGCTGCTAACACACAATCTGGTAGCCGCGTCTTTGTTTACGAAGTGGTGGGTTTAAAGCAGAACGACGCAACTGACCAAACCAACTACCCAATTCGTCGCAGTGGCAGCGTGTATATCACTGTGCCCTACAACCGCATGAATGAAGAAATGCGGCGGATCACACGCCTGGGCGGACAAATTGTTAGCATCCGACCACTGAGCGCTGAGAATCAAGGGAATGGAACTTCCGCGCCGGAGGAAACTAAAGAACTCCAGCAAGAGAAGAAAGAAGAAGCCAAACCAATGACTCAAGCGAAGGAAAAAGAGAAAAAGGACATTCCAGTTAATCTTTACCGTCCCAATGCTCCTTATATGGGCAAATGTTTGTCCAATGAAGAGTTAGTCCGCGAGGGTGGAGAAGGTACTGTCCGCCACCTGAAGTTTGACCTTTCTGGGGGCAATTTGCGCTATCTCGAAGGCCAAAGTATCGGTATTATCCCAGAGGGAACCGATCAAAACGGCAAACCTCACAAACTTAGACTTTATTCGATCGCATCTACTCGTCACGGCGATGACTTAGACGATAAAACAATCTCCCTCTGCGTCCGCCAACTCGTGTACAAGCACCCAGAAACCGGAGAAGAAGTGAAGGGCGTTTGCTCTACCTTCCTCACTCAACTGAATGTGGGTGATGATGTGAAAATTACTGGCCCAGTGGGTAAAGAAATGCTCTTACCTGAAGATCCAGAAGCCAATGTGATTATGATGGCTACTGGTACAGGTATTGCTCCTTTCCGCGCCTTCTTGTGGCGGATGTTTAAGGAACAACACGAAGATTACAAATTTAAGGGTCTAGCTTGGTTGTTCTTTGGTTGCGCTTATACTCCCAACATCCTGTACAAAGAGGAATTGGAAGAATTACAAGCCAAATTCCCAGATAACTTCCGTTTAACTTATGCCATCAGCCGGGAACAAAAGAACCCCAAAGGTGGCAAAATGTACATCCAAGACCGCATCGCTGAAAACGCTGATGTACTTTGGGATTTGGTGCAAAAACCCAACACCCACACTTACATTTGTGGTTTGAAAGGTATGGAAGGCGGCATCGACGAAGGTATGTCTGGTGCAGCTGGTAAGTTCGATGTAAATTGGGCAAATTACCAAAAGCAACTGAAAAAAGAACATCGCTGGCACGTAGAAACTTACTAATTTTTAGTTTTTTACTCTCAGCTGTTTCTGGGGTGGGCAAAGCCTACCCTATTTTTTTAGCTACAGGACTTAGTAGGGTGCGTCAGAGGCGACAATCCCAATTCTCCCACTCAAATCTACGATCTGACGCACCCTACAACTGCCTAAATATGGTGGAATGGTGCGTTACACTGGCGTTAACGCACCCTACAACTGCCTAAATATGGTGGAATGGTGCGTT
>JBAVZX010001002.1:0-6898 GCA_049589015.1 Phormidium sp.
ATCAACTTTTAACCGCTTCAGAGACTCATCGATATGGCGGCGCATGGTATCAGCCTCAGCTGTGGGCGGAATTTTACTCGTGATATAAAGTTGGGAGCGTGGTATTTCTAAACCAGCGCTTAATGCTACTCCCAGATACTCCTCACTTTTTCCATAGCCTCTGGCTGTTTCTATGTGATTAATTCCTTGCGCCACAGCTTGCTGTACAATTTCGATCGCATTAGCCTCACAATCCAAATAGCGCATAGTTCCCAGAGAAAACACTGAGAGCCAGAGATTGGTTTTACCAAAACGTCTATATCGCATATTCAGTTATTTGTCAATAGTCATTCGTCATTTGTAATTTGTCATTCATCATGCGTTTTTTCTTGACCAATGACCGATGACCAATGACCAGTTAGGCTTCTCCACTGCTGAAGCCACGTCGCTGAATCAAATCTTCGGGTCGGACATTTTCCAGAAATTCCCGAAAAGCCCGTTGTTCTGCTTCATCAGCATCTCTATCCACAGGAATAGAAGCATCAGCAATCACCTCTTCCATCACCCAAATCGGGCTACGGGTACGTAATGCTACTGCGATCGCATCACTAGGACGAGCATCAATATCTTTTTTCACCTCACCTTTGCAGACAGTCACGATCGCATAAAAAGTATTGTCCTGTAAGGAGTGAATAATAATTCGCTCTACCGACATTTCCCACACTTCCAACATATTTACTAACAAGTCGTGAGTAAGAGGTCGGGGAGGCGGTTGATTTTCCAAGGCGGCGATAATTGACTTTGCCTGATCTTGACCGATGTAGATCGGCAAAGCCCGTCGCTCAGTCCCATCTTTCAGGAGTACTATTGGGCTGCGCGTGATTGCATCAACTGCAATTCCTGCGACTTTCATCTCTATCATTGGTTTGGCCTATAGAATACCTTTGGCAAAGGAGATAACATTTATACGATAATCTGGTACTGGACTTTTTAAGGTTAGTACCCTAGAGTTTAGGGTTTGAGAAAGTTACCGATTAAACTCAATACTGGCAGTTATAACCAGGTGAAGTCAAATCGATACCATCCAATAAGAATGTCTTTACATTCCCAGTATGCCCTCCTCTTGACTATGATCCTAACCGTGGTTGCAAAATTTTCACATTTCCCTAAAAAAACTACATTCCTCAGCTGGTTGGATAAGTACGTTTGAGAGGCATATATACCATAAAATTAGGAACGAAAAATAAAATTTTTCTAAAAGCCGTGTTTACAGGACTAATTCAGAGCTTAGGAACCATTCAATTTCAGGCTAGCGATCGCATCAGCATCACCTGTGTCCAACACACAGCCGATCTGATTTTAAAAGATTTAGCGATCGGCGACAGCGTAGCCGTAGACGGCATCTGCCTCACCGTAGAAGAAATACTGTCCCAAGGATTTTTAGCCACCGCCTCACCAGAAACCCTCAGTCGCACCCGCTTAGGCTGGGGAAAACTAGAATACAACAACGTCAACCTAGAAACCTCACTCCGAGTCGGCAGCAAACTAGGCGGACACTTCGTAACCGGACACATTGACGGAGTAGGTTGTCTACAAACAGTAGAACAAACCGCCAACTCCTGGGAAATCAGTTTTAGCGCCAGAGAATCAGTCGCCCGTTACATCGTCCCCAAAGGCAGCATTACCGTAAACGGCGTAAGCTTAACCGTAGCCGAATCCAACACAGATGGCACTTGGTTCAAAGTCGCAGTCATTCCCCACACCTACACCCACACCAATCTTCACCTACTGAAAAACGGCTCTCAGGTAAACCTAGAAGCCGATATCTTAGGCAAATACGTCGAAAAACTCCTAAATTTCGGCAAATCACCCCAAAGCATCACACCCGAATTTTTAATCGAAAACGGCTATGTTTGAAGGCAGAAGGGAACTCTTAACAGAGAACAGAAAAAGTTTTGAGTTGGGCAAAGAGTTTTAAGTTTTGAACTCTCCGTTCTGCCCCCTGCCCCCCTGCCCCCTACTCCCCTATTCCCCTACTCTCCAGCGGAGAACAACGGAGGTGGTGCATCCGTTCCAGGTATGGGAATTACAGGTAACTCCGCACTAGGTACAGGAATTAGGGGTGACAACTTCTCTGTTTGTAACGTATTTGGTGGCACCTCATAAGGTTGGGTATCTTGTGGTAGAGTTGCCTGACCACTTTGGAAAGCCCGCACCAATCGAGCTAAAGAGTATTCCAACTGCACTCCTGGGTCTTTGGCTACCCAACCTTGGGGTGTTTGTTCCCGGACTTCAAAATGCAGGTGAGGGCCATTTGTGTTGCCACTGTCACCAACTCGACCGATAACTGTTCCCTGTTCTACCCAATCTCCAGGTTTAACGGCAACTTCCGAAAGATGACCGTAGCGAGTTTCTTGAGCATCTTGATTATGGCGCAATACCACCGCCAAACCGTAACCGCCCAAGAAATCGGCCAGGGCTACCCTACCCGCATGAGCCGCTAAAACAGGCGTTCCCATTGGCGCACCAATATCTGTGCCAGCATGAAAGCCCTTCTCACCTGTAATTGGGTGCATTCGCCAACCAAACATCGAAGTAATTTGGGCGGGAATAGCCAAAGGGAAAATCATTGCTAAATTAGTCCGATTGGATTCGTTATTCGATGAATCGCTGGGGTTGACCGAGTTGTAGTAATAATTTAAAACCCGATTACGAGAACTTTGATTCCTTTCTGAACTGCCGTTTGTGGTTAATTTTCCGGCTGTGATTACAGAGTTATCTACTAAACCCGCCCCTACAGTGCTGGCAATTCGAGTTTCACCCCTTCTAATCACTCCACTGCGACTCATCCTGATGCCGTTGGAAGTTACCTTAATTGGGCCAACTGTGACTTGATTGGCATCTGCTACTGCTGTACCTCGCCGTCTCGTGACTCTAGCTGTCTGGGTATTGTGCGTTTCTGGCTGAAAACGTCTTCGGGAAACACGGGAGTTTGAAGACTCTGGCGTTACGCGCTCAATGTCATAAGTTCGAGGGGCGCGACTAATTTGGGTAGAACGAGTACGTCGTTCTATTTCATAAGTTCGAGGGGCGCGACTAATTTGGGTAGAACGAGTGCGTCGTTCAGTTTCATAAGTTCTGGGAGCACGACTAATTTGAGCCTGGGAAGCATCACGACGGCGAGCAGTCACCGTACCTCTTCTTCTCACTCTTGGTCTGACTGTAGCTACATCTGCGCTAGGTTCTTCAATAGAGAATTGTTCTCGAACAACTCGCTGACGAGGTTTGTAACGTTCTCGGAATACTACTGCGCTAGGTGGTTGATAGGAACGTCCAGGTAAATCTCGTCTATTAGTTGCCCCAATGCTGTAGTCTGTTGGGTCAATGTAGGAGTTAGCGTTGTTGTTGCCACTATTGCTACGAGATTGAGATACCCTGTTTTGAGCGCGAGTTCTGGGGCGACTGGGTGAAGGGTTGGGGGTGCGTCTAATGAAGACAGGATCAGGCTCTTTTGCGGCGGGTGCAGGAACGTCTGGCACAGCTTTGGGCATAATTTCTGGGAAATTCGGAGCAGCAACGGCTGTCCCAGAGTGGGGATTTTGTACCCAAACCATGCTACTGCTAAGAAATCCGATCGCTCCTAGCCATCCTAAACCATTCATCAGCAAGGAACGTTGCCAAAAACTAGTATCTGGGTTGGTTACTTTTATTTGTTTGTCTTCGTAATTTGGTTTTTCCATCTCCATCACACCGTATTAATTAGTCACAAAATTTTTTCAGCATAGCCCAGACTGATTGTACCGACTGGTAGATGTATTTCTGAAGGGGGGGTGTCCCCGGCGCTATTCAGGCGAACGCGCAAATCGCCACTTTCAGAAACGCCAACTATGACTGCTTGTTGTCCATTAATTTCTACTGAACAATCTATGTTATTTAGCAGTTTTTCGTAAGACGGTAAGAGAGCAGTTATTCCTTCCTGCTGCCAGTAATGGTATCCCGATACTATTCCCGTTAGGATAAGGGCAGCTAACATTTCTAGTGAAGATATTAATCTGGGATGATTTTCTAGCCAAGATTGCAGGTTGATGCCTGTTTCTGGAACTGGGTTAACCCAATTGATGCCGACACCAATGACTGCTTTGGTGATGCGCTCTTGCTGCACTCTAGTTTCGGTGAGGATGCCTCCGAGTTTATATTGAGAAATTACCAGATCGTTCGGCCATTTTAGGTAGACTGGGATACCTATTTGGCGTAAAGCTTGCGCTATTCCCCACGCGCTACTCATGGTTAGGTGGGCGGCTTGTTTGGCTGGCAAATTGGGAGCTAATGACACAGATAAGTATAATCCACCAGGGGGCGAATACCACTGCCGACCCCATTGACCTTTTCCTGCTTGTTGTTCGCTGGCTATGACGACGGTTCCTGGTGGTGCGCCTTTTGCAATTAATTGCCAGAGTTTTTGATTGGTGGAAGGGAGTATGTCAAATAGGTGAAGTGAAAAGTTTTGGTTGTTGAGAGGTGGCTCTTGATGGTGATAGTTCTGTTTTACGAAGTCAAGAGCTTTGGTGAATTTTTGCCGATCGAATCCCACAATCAATTTTAGATTTTCGATTTTTGATTTAATAAATCTTGGTATAGGCTAGCATAGAAAGCACTGTCGTTACAGAAGTTTTGTCCAGTGATTTCTTTCCAAACATCTGAACTAGAACTGAATAATTCTGCTGATTCTCTTCATACTTGGCAATGGCGTTTTTGGGAAGGTTTGCCTTATTTAACTTGTAGCTTGTTGGCAAATTGGCAGCATGGCTTTTTTACCAAGCAGTTTTCGCCAAGGTTTCCTGTAGATTTGATCCAGGTTTTACACCAAGATGCTGAGTTCTACCGAGTCAGACAGGTGCATGGTAATGCGGTGCTGACTCCAGCGGAAGTGACAGAGTTTGTGGGAACTGGGAAGGATGCGGGAACTGTGGAGTTTGAATCTTTACCGCCAGCTGATGCTTTGGTGACTGAACGGGAAAAACAGGCGGTTTGGGTTTGTACTGCTGATTGTACTCCGGTTTTAATTGCTGATGAAATTACGGGACAGGTGGCGGCGATTCACGCGGGTTGGCGGGGTACGGCTAAGAGAATTGTCCCGGATGCGATCGCACGTCTCCAATCTCAAGGCAGCAAACTAGAAAATCTCCGCATCGCAATGGGCCCAGCAATTACCGGAGCAGTATATCAAGTTTCCCAAGAAGTCGCCGCAGAAGTAGGCGTTACCATTGTTTCTGCTGACTCGGAAACATCAGTTTTAAATGCGTTACAAGAATTACCAAATTCCCCCATTTTCCCAGATTCCGAACCCGGAAAAGTCCGTTTAGATGTGCGCCGAATCAATGAATTACAGTTAAAACAAATGGGAATTACTGAACAACAAATAGCCATTTCTCCCCACTGTACCTATCAACAACCAGATTACTTTTTTTCCTATCGTCGAGATCAATTAAAAAAAGTGCAATGGTCAGGAATCGTTAGCCAGTAATTCAAACAAAATACCATGCAATTCGACAATTTATGTAAATATCTGGCAGAAAAGTATCCTGACAAATTCGCGACTTGGTTATTGGGAGAACCAACAACCAGAGTAGAAGTGTTAAAAACTGAGTTAAGTTTAGAACCAATTCGGGCTGATTCAGTCACTTTTCTCCGCACTCAATCACAAATTCTGCATTTAGAATTTCAAGTAAAAGTACCAAGTGGTAAACCCATGCCACTAAGAATGTTAAATTATTTTGTCCGACTTTATTGGCAATATAATTTACCTGTGACACAAGTCCTAATTTGGTTACAAGAAACGACTAATTCAGCAGTCTTTGAAAATGAGTTTCGTCAGGGATTAACCACTCATGGATATCAAGTAATCCGAATGTGGGAACAATCCCCAGAACCGTTATTACAAGATCCAGCACTGCTACCAATGGCTGTTTTAGCTGCTTCAGATAATGCAACTGAGTTACTAAATCAAGTAGCATCAGAAGTAGCTAAAATAGAATCAACTGTACAACGTCAGGAAATTACAGCTTCTAGTGAAATTTTGGCAGGTTTAAGGTTTAACAAAAATTTGATTCGCAATCTTTTCCGGGAGGGAATTATGCGGGAATCGGTGATTTACCAAGATATTTTGGAAGAGGGAAGACAAGAGGGAAGACAAGAAGGGAAACAAGAAGAAGCATTAGCGATGGTGATGCGTCCGCTGACGCGCCGTTTTGGTACGTTAGATGCAGAATTACAATCTCGTCTTGGGGAATTATCTGTGGCACAATTGGAGGATTTGATTGAGGCTTTGTTTGATTTTTCTGCTGTTTCCGATTTGGTGAATTGGTTGGAGGAACGGAGGTAAAATTCAAGGTTGTAGGGACAGGGCATTTGCCATTTTTGGGAGAGGCGTAAAATATTAACTATGCCTTGTCCCTACTGTCGCCAAAAGTGGCTGATTTTTTGAATTGTTGTCTGGAAAATAACTTTACCATTTTCGCTTTTCCAAGGAGGAAGAATTAAAATAGCTTTTACTGCTAATAGCAAACTACGAAAATATTTTTTCTTGTGCCAGTAAGCACAGGCAAACATAATTATAGATGCTGCTTTTAATTGTTTAGCGCTAATTTCATCAGCAATCTTCAGTGCTAATTTAGCATATCTTATTGCCTTTTTGTCTTGTTTCAGACACCCATAACAGTAAGAAATATTCGCTCTTGTAAAGCCTTCAAAGTATCGATTTCCAATTTTTTGAGTAATGGTTAACAGTGGCTGAAATTGACATACTCCCCCGTCAAGCGTTGCTGTGACGGGGGATTCTCTCAGAATCACTTCTTGAGATTACTGGCTCAACGAGACGACTTAAATCCTCAACATCTCTGTTGAAGACCCAGAGGCCGGA
>JBAVZX010001003.1:0-1815 GCA_049589015.1 Phormidium sp.
AATTGTCATTGTTTACAAGTTACCCCAAAAATCCAGAGAGGAAATTGCCGCCATGTTTAATTTGAGTGACTTAAAGAAAACCAGAGTTTATCAAGAGATTTTGGAAGAAGTGCAAGCTGAAGCACAAGCTGAAGTACAAGCTGAACTACAAAAAGCTAAACAGCGAGAAAAAGCTGCAATTCTCAGAATGGTTAGTGCGGGATTTACTAGAGAAGAAATTGCGACAATCTTAGACTTGACTGTAGCTGAAGTAGAAGCAACGATCGCAGAATCTCAACAAAATTAATCAAACTAAAATCGCATTTGATCTCCTCCAGAAATCCGCTTTCTTCAACAAATTTGATTTCTGAACACTATAATATTAAACAATTGGGTAGAATCTGCCAAATTAACCAGTATTCTAGATTAAAAAATTCTGTAAATGCACATTAATCGGAGGTTTTCATGCTGAGTATAGAATTAGATAAGGAAACGGAAGCGTATTTAGTGGAAATTTTGGGAACGGAAAAAACTACCAGCGATGAATTGATTAAACGCTTAGTTAAAGAACGTTGGTTGAGTTTGCAACCGCGCCAAACTATTGTCGAAAGACGTGGGGGACATCCCGAACATCTGCTAGAAGATGCGCCACCTGGTTTATCAGAACGGGCAAATCGAAAAAAAGCCATCGCAGCTTATTTGCAGAAAAAGCATCCTCAATATCATCCGCAATGATTTATCTCTGATTGCTGTTTCTGAACGGCTGAATATTCCGGCTATTGCTACTTTGGATAGTGATTTTGATGTTTATCGACGTTATCGAAAGCAAGCTTTTGAACGGGTGTTTAGACCTGAAAACTGAAGCTGTTTTTATTTATAGTAAAACTGAGCATATATAAGGATATTGAAGGTGATAACCAATGGATGAAAATCGTGTTCAAAATTATCTCAATCTGATTCAACAACTGCTGAATTGTCCTAGCGGTGAAGAACCAGAGATTTTACAGGCAAACTCTCAATTGTTGGATTTGGAGTTTTTGCAAGTTGGCGAGGCAGTAGCGGCACAGTTGGCAGAGGCGGGAAATGAGAATGAAGCTAATTTTTTGCGAAATCTTGTCAGTCAGTTGGGGGAAATTTTGGGAATGAATGAAGCGGGAGATAGCGATAATTCAGAAAGTGAAAATCCCCAAATTTATCGAGAGTTTATTCTAGAATTATTGCAAGCGGAATTGCAAGCGGAACAAGATAGCAATAGCGATGTAGCAGTAATTTACCCGATGTTAGCGCAACGCCAACATCTCCTCAATGGGCGGTTTGCCGAGATTTTACAGCAAGTAGCTGAAAGTTTAATTGCTGACGAAGAACCAGAAACAATAAAGTCAATTCTCGGCATTATTGAAAATTTGAGTATTGATATTACTAACTTTCCTTTGGGGCAGAGAGCGAATAATATTGAAATTGCTATTACAGGTTATCAAATAGTTTTAAGTCACCGAGAACCGGGAAGCGAAAAATGGGCGCAGACGCAAAATAATCTGGCAACTGCCTACTTATACAGAATCAGGGGAGAGAGGGCAGATAATCTGGAGAATGCGATCACATTTTACACTAATGCACTCCAAGTCCGCACCCGTGAAGCTTTTCCCCAACAATGGGCAACGACGCAAAATAATCTGGGAGAAGCCTACCGTAACAGAATCAGGGGAGAGAGGGCAGAAAATCTGGAGAATGCGATCGCATTTTACACTAATGCACTCCAAGTCTACACCCGTGAAGCTTTTCCCCAACAATGGGCAACGACGCAAAATAATCTGGCAAATGCCTACTGTGACAGAA
>JBAVZX010001004.1:0-2706 GCA_049589015.1 Phormidium sp.
CTGAAGCTTTTGATTTAGCCCAAACTCCTTACTTTCCGCCCATTCCGCCCCAACTAACCACTGTTACTCCTCCTTCAGTACCAAGAAAGCGCAAAGTCCCAAAGTACAGTAAAAAGTCCCAAAAAAAGGTTCGTTTACTATTAATGGGTGGTGTTACTTGGTTGATGGTAGCCATATTAGGCGTAGTTTTTAGCTATCAAATTAACTCACCAAGTATCAAAAAACATCAGCAGTTACAACCTTTAGAACAAAAAAATCCAGACAGTCCCGAAACCCAAACCCCAACTCCTCAAGCTAGTAAAAAACCCACAGCAAAACCCACAGTAAAACCCACTGTTGTCAGTTTACCTACCATAGACAACAAAACATATATTACGCTTAAAGCTGTAGGAGATATTGTTCCTGGCACAAATTTTCCTAATAATAGATTGCCCAAAAATAAGCAAGAACTGTTTCAAAATGTCAAAGCTTATTTACAAGGAGCAGATGTATTATTTGGCAATTTTGAAAGTACATTAACTAACTATCCTCGCACGGGAAAAGATACCAGCCGTCCAATGGTTCATGCTTTTCGCAATCCGCCAGAGTATGCCAATCTTTTAAAAGAAGTTGGCTTTACTGTCATGAGTATTGCTAACAATCACTCTTTCGATTTTACCATGAAAGGTTTTGAAGACACTTTCAAAAATCTAGAGAGTGCTGGAGTTAAAGCCGTGGGGAAGAAAGAACAAATACTTTATAAGAACATTAAGGGTGTAGAAATTGCCTTCATTGCCTTTAGTCACTTGCCTTGGCACAACTCTATAAATGATTTACCATCTGCGATCGCACTGGTCAAAGAAGCCCAGAAAAAAGCCAGTGTAGTGGTAATTTCTTTTCATGGTGGGGCCGAAGGAACAGGCGCAATGCGAGTCAAAAATCGTCAGGAAAATTTCTACGGCGAAAATCGGGGAAACTTAGTACTTTTTTCGCGCACACTAATAGATAATGGTGCAGATTTAGTGTTAGGTCATGGCCCCCATGTTCCGAGAGCAATGGAATTATATAAAGGCAAATTGATTGCTTATTCTTTAGGAAATTTTGTCGGATATCGGACATTATCTACTACAGGCGCATTAGGAGAGTCGTTGATTTTAGAAGTTAAACTTAACTCACAAGGAGATTTTGTTTCCGGCAAAATTACTCCTGTAAAACTAGATAGAAGAGGGATTCCTTATCCTGATAAAGGTGCTAACAGTATCCCGATAATTCGCAATTTAACTAAATTGGATTTTCCCCAAACCGAACTACAATTTGATCTGAATGGTCACATCATTAAACAGGAAGAAAAAAAGTAGAGGCCACAAGTAACAAGTATCAATAATTTAGTTGTGAAGACTTGAGTTATTTAGTAGTTAGAAGGACTAAAGTCCTCACAAATAACTAGCTTTAATTCAGATCTTGCACCAAGAGGCAGAGCCTCTGTTGCAAGATCTAAAATTTAATTTAAAATTGATCTAATTCATCTAATAAAGTTTCTAAAGCTGATTTAATTTCTCCTGGTGTAGTTGTTGAAGTCCCAAATTTACGAATTACAATACTAGCAGCTAAATTACCTAAAACGGCTGCTTCCCAAATGGAAGCACCCGCGCATAAACTGAGAGTTAAAGCAGCAACAACTGTATCACCAGCACCAGTAACATCAAAAACATCTGTACGATTAAAAGCGGGAATATGGGAAGCAGTTACACCAGTAACATCAAATAAACTCATACCAAATTCTCCCCTGGTGATTAAAATTTTTTGTGCTTTAGTTAATGCCAACAAATCTTTTCCCGCTTGCGCCAAAGTTTCAGGAGAAGAAATAGCATAACCTACAGCTTTTTCTGCTTCTGGTAAATTGGGAGTAAATAAAGTTGCACCTGCAAAACGTTGTAAATTTTGCTGGGTATCAACAATAGTTAAAGGGTGAGTTAAAGCCGCTGCAATTACAGTGGGAGTGAATACTCCATCACCATAATCTGAACAAACTACTACATCAACTTTCCCCACTTGAGAACGGATGTAATCAGCTAATTGTAATTGTAAATCTTCGTCTGGTAAATTATCAGATTTGCGATCGATCCTGACAATTTGCTGTGTTACAGACTGACGTGCGTGACCAGAAATTCTTGTTTTTGTCACCGTGGGACGGTCTAATTCTAAAAAAATGCCCCTAGTGTCAATTTTCGCAGTTTCAAAAATGCGCCGCAAAGCTTGACCTTGTTCATCCTTACCTAATAATCCTACTACCTGAACTTGCGCCCCTAACTTCGCTAAATTATAAACTGCATTAGCTCCTCCACCAGGCACTTGTCTTGTCTGTTCATGACGGATAATTAATACAGGAGCTTCCCGAGACACCCTTTCTACTTGACCAGTGAGAAATTCATCAAGGGTTAAATCTCCCACAACTAACACTTTAACTTGATGAAATTTATCCAACCATGAAAACAATCGCTCTGAAGAACTACGCAGTTGTTTGGCGAAAGATGAATCCAGAGTCATAAGCAGAATGAAAATTTAATTTACTTTAACGATTAGCAGCATCAGAAGGAGTAGCTGAAACCACCCCAGCCCTAAAGGGACGGGGGTTCAAAGTGCTGTGATGCCTCTATCTGGCTCTCCCAAAATGGTACAACATCCAAATTCTTAGCATCAGCAATGAGAACTTTTGTAGCGACTCGC
>JBAVZX010001005.1:0-2831 GCA_049589015.1 Phormidium sp.
ACTTAACCGAACAACTCAATGGAGAAATTGAGATTAATTCTGATCGAGGTGCTAGTTTTACAATTACATTTACCAATCGGAGTGCAAAAGAAAAATGACGGCGACAATTTTAGTTGTTGAAGACGAAGTAATTATTGGCATGGATATTAAGAATAGCTTAAAGAAATTAGGCTATAACGTCCCGGCGGTTGTGGCTACAGGCGAAAAAGCCATTGAAAAAGCTGCCACAATTAAACCTGATTTAATCCTGATGGATATTATGTTAAAAGGTGCGATGGATGGTGTAGAAGCTGCCGAAAAAATTCGCACTCAGTTGAATTTACCTGTAGTTTTCCTCACTGCTCATACCGACCACACTACCTTAGAACGTGCTAAAGCAACCCAACCTTTTGGTTATATTGTTAAGCCTTTTCAAGAAAAAGATTTACACACTACAGTAGAAATTGCTTTAGCTAGATGTAAAGCCGAATCAGAAATCCGTAAAGCCTTAGAAAAAGAACGGGAACTTAACGAACTAAAATCTCGTTTTGTGTCGATGGTTTCCCATGAATTTCGCACACCAATGTCCACAATTTTATTCTCGGCTGACCTATTGGAAATGTATATTAATCAATGGCCTGAAGAGAAAAAAATGCTCCATCTACATAGAATTCAATCTGCTATTCAACGGATGATTGAAATGTTAGATGATATATTAGTAATAGGGAAAGCCGAAGCCGGAAAACTAGATTTCAACCCCCATCCCCTTGATCTAGAAAAATTCTGTCGGGAATTAGTAGAAGATATCCAAAATGCTGACAAAAATCAGCATCCCCTAAATGTAAATATCCAGGGTGTACTTACAGAAGTTAACATAGATGATAAATTGTTGCGTCACATCCTAATTAATTTACTTACCAACGCTACTAAATATTCTCCTGAAGATACCCCAGTTAATTTTTCTGTTTCCTGTCAAGATGAGCAAATTATCTTCGAGATTAAAGATTTAGGAATTGGCATTCCTGTAGAAGACCAACAACGGCTATTTGATGCTTTCCATCGCGCCACTAATGTAGGTTCAATTCCCGGGACTGGATTAGGTTTAGCAATTGTCAAAAGGTCTGTAGATTTACATGGAGGGACAATTACAGTACATAGTGAAATGGGAATAGGAACAACATTTACTGTGATTTTACCTCTAAATTATGAGTAACACGATTTAAAGCCGATGTCACTGAAAAGCTTGTCGCAGTAGTGAAGTACAATCAAGTAACTTATATAAATTTAGGTCTGGTTACTTATGCAATTAAACAACTCAAAAATAAAAATTCTGGTAATTGAAGATGAAGAGTCTGTCCGATCTAATATTCTAGAAATCTTAGAATCTGAAGATTTTGATGTTATTGGGGCAAAAAATGGTTCGATCGGAATTGAAGAGGCAAAAAATCAACTTCCCGATCTGATATTGTGCGATATTATGATGCCTGACATAGATGGTTATACTGTGTTAAGCGAATTACAAGAAGATTCTTTAACTGCTATTATTCCATTTATTTTCTTGACAGCAAAAACCGAGCGAGACGACTTACGTTTAGGAATGGAGTTAGGTGCAGATGACTATATTACTAAACCTTGTACGGTGACTGAGTTACTGAGTGCAATCGCCAGTAGATTGAAAAAACAAGCTGTATATAATCAGCAATTTAAAACTGAGCGTAGCAAAGCCAAAGGATTACAAGCAAGAGTTCAAGAACTCCAAAAACTAAGCAAAAACCGAGCCGATTTGTTGCAAAGACTTTCTCAAGAATTGCGCGATCCTTTGTCTAATATCACAATGGCAATTCAAATGCTGAAACTAGCACCTACAGAAGCTGCACGCGCTCATTATCTGAGAATTTTGCAACAGGAATGTGCTCGTGAAATAGCGATTATTAATCAAATATCTGACCTCCAAGAATTTTTAGTACCGGAAAATGTTAAACTCTTACAACGCTTTAAATCTTCCCTCGATCAAACCTCAGACGAAAATTTTAGTGATTGAAGATGATGAAAATATTCGCGAAAACATTTTAGAAATTTTAACAGAATGTAACCTAAGAGCGATCGGCGCAAAAAATGGTCGATTAGGTATCCGCTTGGCGCAAAAAGTTATTCCTGATTTAATTATTTGCGACATTATGATGCCAGAATTAGATGGTTATGAAGTGCTAGCAAGGTTACGTCAAGATCCTTTAACAGCAGTAATTCCTTTTATTTTTCTGACAGCTTTAGCAGATAGAGAACATAATCGTAAGGGAATGGAATTAGGCGCAGATGACTATATTACTAAGCCTTGTAAACCTGTGGAATTGTTAAATGCGATCGCTGTAAGATTAAACAAAAAAACAGCTATTACCAATCCTTACACTACAGCTTTAAAACAAGCATCTCAACAACTGAATAAATCACTGCATTATGACAGCTTAACTAATTTACCCAATCGGGTATTGTTAAAAGAAAAATTCAACCAAAGTCTGAATTATTTAGCTTTAAATAAGCGCAATTCAGAGCAACTGCTATCAATTCTGTATCTCAGTTTAGATAGATTCAATCGAATTGTGGAAGTTTTGGGACTTTCTGAAGCAGATAAATTACTGCAAGCCGTAGCTGAACGTTTACAAAGTTACAGCAGTAATTGTTATACTATAGCCCGTTTAGGAACTGATGAATTCGCGATAATTATGGTGACGAATAATCAGAAAAAATTTGTCACTGAATTTGTGGAAAAACTTTTAAATACTTTGGCAAAACCTGTAATTTTGGAAAACAATAATCAAGTTTTGATTACAGCTAGTATCGGAATTTCTTTATAT
>JBAVZX010001006.1:0-4538 GCA_049589015.1 Phormidium sp.
CTCGTTCCCAGGTTGAACCTGGGAACGAAAAACAGAGGCTCTGCCTCTTAATTCTTAGTTCCAGATCTCAATTTCCCTTTCATTTAAACTCAGCACTTTCACTTTTTTAATAAAAACTTGGGGGATAAAATGAACTTACCAAATCGACAAATAAAAAAACAAATTGGACTAGTAGGAGCGATTTTTACCAGCTTGATTTTTGCCTTTCCAGCAGTTGCTCAAATGAATCCTACAACGCCTGGAAACATCAATCCAACACCAGGGAATCAAACCCCTCAAAATGAAGAATTATCTCCAACAGAACGCAGTCGAATGTGTGCAGAATACATGAATAGTACAGTGCGCGATCGACAAAACAACCCTTCAACAACTAATCAAAACATTCCCGGTCAAAATAGCGATCGACCAGCTTCAATTACCCAAACTTTACCTTCCGGTAGTGTCAATGAACCACCCGCAGTTCGTGATGGTCGTTTTCCTCCTCCCTCAGAAGCGGAGATGGAACGCATTTGCGCTAACTAATGATTGACCGGAATTTCAATCAATTCTCCTAATAATTCTGCCACTGCTTGAGTTTCATTTAACTCTTGAGCCAAACAAATAGCTTGGTGTTGTACGAGTAGCGCTTCCACATTCTTACCTTGTTGTCGATAGAATTGACTTAATAATTTTAGTGATTTCAACTCTTGGTAAGGATTTTCGGAAGCGCGAGCAATTTTTAAACGTTCCTCCAACAAATCTAAAGTCCGGGTGTAATTTTTCGCGCAATTGTAGGTATCAACTAACCCATCAATAGCGCGAAATTGATTTGGGCGATCGATCGCAAATCGCGCCACCCGCAAAGCCGCACCATAAGCCCTGATCGTATCCCAAAAATTATCAGTAGCCCGATAAGCATCACCCAAATTATTATAAGTATTTGCCTCTCCCACCGGGTCACTAGCACGACTGCGATAAATCAAAGCTGACTCATATCTTTTAATCGCTTGATTATAATCTCCTTGACTCGCTGCCACTAAACCCAAATTATTTAAAGATAACCCAATACCCGTCGGACTATTAGTAGCACGAGCCAGAGAAAGGGCTCGATTAAAACTTATTTTCGCTCCCGAAATATCGCGTCTTTTCAGCAAAAGTGAACCAACATTATTCAAGCCAACAACTTGCCCTTGTAAATCATTGTTTGCCTTAGCTACTCCCAATCTTTTTCGCAAAGCATCTTCAGCTTCTCGGAATAAACCCAAATCCGCATAAGCCAAACCCAAATAATCATAAGTTCGACCTATCGCTTCTAGATCGCCAATTTCCGCATAAATAGTTAAAGCCTTTAACCAATAGGGAATCGCCTTAGCTAACAAACCTTTTTGTTGTGCTTGACCTCCCAAACGCACTAAGCGATCGGCCTCATTTCGACTCTCTCCTTGCGTCCCATTATTAATCCGAATATCCAATTGTTCATTTAAATCAGCCGCACCTAAAAGCAGAAAGTAAAAAGGCAGAATTAAACACAGAAAAAAAATTCTCTTTCGCTTAACTTCTGCCTGCATCTTGCGAATTGTCGCTAATCTTTTAGATGCAAAAACCGTAGAATGAGGTAAAGTTTTTACCCCATTCTTCCTACTAATTCGCCATTCATCAAGCCCTTTCATAACAAAGATTCCTGCTTTTCTACTTCCCCATCATCGCCTAAATAAATCTCCCGAATATCAGCAGGCAAGTATTGTTGTAATTCTTGAAGACCAGATATTAACAGAGATCTTACCTGATGAGGTGAAACCGTTTCCCCTTCCGTTTGCAAATAAGCAGAAATTCGCGCCTCACTCCAATGGAAAGTTTGGGACATTAACACAATTAACCTTTGCAAAGGAGGTAAAAAATCTAAAGCTTGATGGGTATAACACCACAGCGGCGGAGAAGCAGCTTCCAAAGAATAATGAATTGATTCCACAGGCGGAACATCAGCTTGGTTAATACAAAGCGCCGTAATATTAATTAACCAATTTTGCAAGTTAAAATCTTCCATTCCGGGAACACTTGAACCGCGCAAATCTAATTCCATCATCGCATAATAGATATGTCGCCAGGTTAGAGCAAACAAATAATCAACCTGCACCGGAGAACGCCCAGAGTGGGCAATTAGAGTATAGACGATCGGACTATATCGACAAAAAATTGCCGTAAAATATTTTCCTTCTTCGGGATGGCGTTGAAACAAAGTCAAAAGTTCCTGATCGCTGTAATGAGACAGAGACTTGACCTGTGGATGATCGGTTTCAGTAAAATAAGGAATTTGCACAACTTTACCCTTAACTAATCAATCAAATCATCAGATTTTACCAAATAATCGGGGTTGGTAAGGGGAAGTTGAAAGCCTCATCCTGAGAGGGGGAGGATGAAAACTTGCCCCTGAAACTAATAACTGAGCGATCGCACTCTTTGCAGCTTGATACACTAGAATTACAGATTATTCACCCTTTGTAAATTCATGGTTCTAGCAGTCAACGTAATTACCTCTCTGGTTTCATCCTTTACTGATAGCACTTTTTTACTTTCCTTACCTTTCGATGCCTTGCTTTCCACCCAAGGAATCATGGTAATGCTGCTGGTAGCTTACGCAGGTGCGATGTGGATGTTCCTCACCAGCGCCCCCAAAGTACATACAATTATGGTGTCAGATCTTGAGATTGCCCGTCAATTTTATGAAGGCGTGCTAGATTTGCCCGCAGCTGACGTACCTTTACATTATTATTACAACTACGAGCAAACCATTGGCGCTGCTGGAATGGACCCGCTTTATATGTCAGCAAGTCCCAGTCTTACTGCTAGCAAAGGTTTTAATGAATCTGATGGACTGTGGTATCAACTGAAAAAAAATACTCAATTGCACGTCATTTCTGGTGCTAGTTTAGGCGCAAAAAATCGCCAACGTCATGTTTGCTTCGATCGCGAATGTTTGGAACAAGTATTAATGCGAATCCAAATTCGAGGTTTGCGACATAAACTGCGTACAGAAAAACCATTAAACTTCTTAGTTAAAGATTGGGAAGACCGGACAATTGAAATGGCTGAAGTAAATAGTTAATTTGATTTTTTCACTCGTACCACAAACTAGTAAAAAAATTTAAACCCCCCTAAAGAAGCTTCTAGGAGGGTTTTGTTTCTGTATAGTCTTTTTAAAGATATTAACTTTAGCTATCTATCATTCTGCTTTAGTCTCAACGTAAGTACATCAGAATTATTGCGTAAATTCGGAAAACACTAAGCAATCCTGCTCTCAGCGAAATCTTTGCGAATTAAGGAACTAGAAACCGTTTTAAGGTTAACAATGAACTTGCTTAGTTCAATAGTCGGATGATAGCGAATCAACAAAGGCGATAAGCTATAAAATAATAGCTATGATTCTAACTTACTGCTACCGAATTAAACCCAGTGTCGAGCAAGAAGCAACCATGCTTTATACATTAGAATTGCTTCGGCGACACTGGAATTATTGTTTGGGGCAAAGGTTAGATTGGCTAAGACGAACCCGATGTCAGATTGATTATTGCAGTATTGTTTGTGAGCCAATCGGAGAGATACCTGCAACTGTTAACTACTACACTCAGCAGTCAGACCTAAAGCAAACTAAAGTGTTGTTTCCTGAATACAAAAACATTTGGTCGGAGTCACAGCAAGTTAATTTGCAACGATTAAATAAGGCTTGGGAGCGTTGGCTATTTCCTGATAAGTCGGGCAAGCGAGGTGGTAGACCAAAGTTCAAAACAGAGGCTTAGGGGATACCCAGCCTGTGAAGTGTGAAGCTTTTTCAGGTTGGAATGGCGTACAGCTATCTCTATTCTGAAGCGAGAAGCTCCCGTTATAGCGCCAGCTTAACGGGAGAGAACGTCACCTTTCCCCTGAGACACTGTAACAGTGCTACGATTGCGACAGATAAAGAATTGTGATAGTGAAGGATCGAATGGTAGAGTTAGACAAATCAATATCCTTTGACGGGAGGGATATTAGATTAAAGGTTGGCCTCCTTGCTCCACAGGCTGGTGGTTCCGTTCTTATTCAATCAGGTGATACTTGTGTATTGGTGACAGCAACTCGCTCAACGAGTAGAGAAGGTATCGATTTTCTCCCTTTATTAGTGGACTACGAAGAAAGGCTTTATGCTGCTGGGAGAATTCCCGGTGGTTTTTTGCGCCGGGAAGGTCGTCCACCAGAAAAGGTAACTTTGACAGGTCGTTTGATAGACCGTCCCTTGCGTCCCTTGTTCCCCAGTTGGCTAAGAGATGACATTCAAATTGTCGCCACTACCCTGTCAATGGATGAGCAAGTACCACCGGATGTTTTAGCGGTGACAGGGGCTTCCATTGCGGCAATGTTGGCGAAGATACCGTTTAATGGGCCAATGGCGGCAGTGCGGGTTGGTCTGGTGGGAGATGATTTTATCATTAATCCTACCTACGCGGAAATTGAAGCTGGGGATTTAGATTTAGTGGTTGCGGGTTCGCCAGAAGGCGTGATTATGGTGGAAGCTGGGGCAAACCAAT
>JBAVZX010001007.1:0-3533 GCA_049589015.1 Phormidium sp.
GATAAGAGCACCAAGAGGCAGAGCCTCTGTTTTTCGTGACCAGGTTGAACCTGGTCACGAGATCTGGGAGGTTGCGCTTAGATCATTCGTTAGAAGGATTAAAAAACAAAGAGACTCACGCTATCAAGAAATAAGTCAGCCAGAGGAAAGTATGACACCATTTCGCGATCGCACAGAAGCAGGTAAATTATTAGCCGAAAAATTGACAAAGTACGCTAATCTTCCAGATGTTTTAGTATTAGCATTACCGCGTGGGGGAGTTCCCGTTGCTTTTGAAGTAGCCAAAGCTTTAAATGTACCATTGGAAGTATTTATAGTCCGAAAATTGGGAGTTCCAACTCATACAGAATTAGCGATGGGTGCGATCGCTTCCGGCAGTGTCTGCTTCTTGGATCAAGAAATTATTAAGTCGTTTGATGTTTCTGAAAATGCGATCGATTTAGTCAAGGAACATGAAACAAGAGAATTAAAACGGCGGGAAAATACTTACCGAAAAAATCGACCAGCACCTAATTTTCGCGATCGCACAATCATTTTAGTAGATGATGGTTTAGCTACTGGTGCTACTATGCAGGTTGCTGTTATGGCGCTAAAACCTCATAAACCAAAGTGTATAGTCGTTGCGGTTCCTGTCGCTGCTACAGAAAGTTTTTCTGAGTTTGGCGCAGAAGTTGACGACATAGTAAGTGTAATTTTGCCCGAAAGACTTTGGGCGATCGGACATTGGTACGATAACTTTTCCCAAACCACAGATGAAGAGGTTTGTTCACTATTAGAACAGGCAAACTGTCAACTTTCAGCAAAGTGTTAAAGAAACAGTGAATTCTTGGGTAGTTCCTAAAGGTGCAACTCATAGTTACAAAATTCTCGAATCATTCACAGCAGTAGAAGCAACTTCTCCGGCTGCACAGATTCACGGACGCGATGAATAATGATGACTGAAGTCATCACAACGGACTTTTGAATTGAATCTCAAGGGTGATAGTTTTCACTTAGAACCCCGACTTCTTCAAGAAGTCGGGGTTCTATGGCAATACTGCTCGGTTAAGCATTTTTTGAGAACTTGCCGATCTTTGAAGCAAAGAACATCCGCTACTTCCAATGAAAGGAAGTAGACAGGCGGCACTTTGTTGTCGGATGCTGTAGGTTTGGGTTTGCTCTTAGCTCTTTTCGGTTCGTTCGTCATGGCTTTTGGGTGAAACCATATACGCCAATCATACTGTGTATTACAGAAGGAAGAATCTCTGCCTTGTTTCTGCCCTCTGCTTTCTGCCGTATCCTAGAATAAAGTCACTGGTAATCTAGTGAGCATTACACTTGACCGATAGGAAAAGGAAGTCCCGATGAAGCGCAAGAATCCAAAAGTCCTCGCATTGATACTACAAAGCAGTGTTGTTCTTTCTACTTTACTGTTTTCCCTTGGTCTTGCTAGCGCCCAAACTACTGCACCTACAAGCCCAGCAATTAGCACTTTGGAACGACAAGAACTCAGGCGTTTAAGAGAGGAAAGGCGCATTCAACAACAAGTTCAAGCGGAGGCAAATCTTGCTTTCAGTCGGACGACTACGTTATTTAATATTTTGTTGGCTATTTTAGGTTTACTTTTGACTGCTTCTTTGGTGGCAATTTTCCTGTTGCGGCGATCGGTTTTGCGAGAGGTGGGAGTTGTTGTTAAAGAACATCTTAATGATTTAAAAGATTTAGAACTGAAATTGGCTAGTGCTAGTCAAGAAGTGCAAAATATTCTCTTAGTGGTAGGGAATTTAGAGAAGAAGCTGAATGAACAAGTAGATGATTTTCAAGCGGAAATTGACGATCGCTACGAAGATGTATCGCAAATTTCGGCGGAGTTGTCACAGTCGAAAAAACAAGCTTTAAAGGAGTTGGAAACGCAACTTAAAGATGCTCAATTAGCTTTGGTAGAAGTAAGTAATGAGTTTAAGGTGCATTTGGTGGAATTGCGATCGGACGCACAACACCAAAGAAACTCGGCTGTGGAAAGTTTAGAAAGATTAGCTGGGGAATTGACTCCGCATTTGGAAAAAGTCAAAGCTGATACCGAAGAACAAGGAAAATCGATAATTCATAATTTGGAAAAATCCAAAGGTGATTTTGGTTCGCAGTTGAATATTTTGCTGGCAGATGTGCAGAAACAACGGGATTTATTGACGCAGAATTTACAAAAGTTGAGTGCTGAGTTTGTGCCGTTGGTTTCGCAATTGCAAACCGAAGTTAAATCCCAAAAAGATACGACAATTAAACATTTGAAACAGGCGGAAACAGATTTTGATATTAAGTTATCTGCACTGCATTCGGATACGGAAAGGCAACGCGATCGCATTCTCCAAAACCTGCAACAATTAGAAGCAGAATTTTCTCCCCAACTCTTAGCAATTCAAGCTAATACTGAACAAAAAGCTAAGGAACTGCATGAAGCAACCATGCAGAAAATGGAAAAATTAAGTGGGGAAATGACCAAGGAATTGGGTGATTCTAAATCTCAGATTCTTGGCAAAATGAATGAAAGTCTCCAAAGGTTACAGGCTTTAGAAAAAGACTTTACTACACAGGTGGAGGGTTGGCGATCGGGAATTTCCACTAGCAAGGAACAAACTTTGCAAAGTCTGCAAGGTTTAGATACAGAAGTGAAAAATCAGTTATCTAAATTACAGTCAGGAATTGCCAGCAAACAAGTAGAAACTCAACAGGTTTTAGCTCAGTTAAACGGCGAAATTAAAAACCAATTAGCTCAATTACAAGCGGAAATTCAAAAACAACAAAGTGCTAGTCAATCTAATTTACAAAAATTAGAAGCAGCAGTAAAAAATCAACTAGCACAACTGGAAACAGCAGTTAAAAGGCAACAAGAAGCCAGCCAAAATAATCTGGAAGACTTAGCGAAGGAAGCGGCGAATTTTGTATCTCAGTTCCAGGCGGAAATTCAAGCGAGAAAAGAGCAGGTAATTCACAGTTTGGGAGAATCACAACATTCTGTATCGCACAAATTGAGCGAAATTCAATCAGATGCGGAAATGCAAAAAGCACATATTTTGCAAAGATTGGCTGATACTTCATCAGATGCGATCGCAGAATCTCTAATCCCCGAAACTCATCACCAACTGCAAACTTTAAACGAACAATTACAACGCCTGAAAGCTAATCATCCTGACTTGTTTTTATCACCCGCTGATTACTTGAATCAAGCTAATGCTTTGTTCGCAGAAGGTGAATATCACGAAGCTATTGCAAAATACGATCGCGCGATCGAATACACCACTGATAACACGCAAGCTTGGTATCAGAAAGGTTTAGCTTATTGGGAGTTGAAGAAGTACGAACAAGCGATCGCTTCCTTTGATAAAGTGTTAGAAATTAATCCCGAAGATACAGACAGTTTGTATCATCGTGGTTTAGCTTTGAAAGAATTAAGACGTTTTGAACCTGCATTAGCGATATTTAATAAAGTAACGCAAGTTCAAGAAGATCATTACAAAGCTTGGTTACAAAAAGGGATGGTTTTAGGCAAACTGAAA
>JBAVZX010001008.1:0-12225 GCA_049589015.1 Phormidium sp.
ATTTAGTAGAATTAATCAAAATCAAGGGTCACGTCCAGCCGCTAATCATTAAAGCAGATGGAACCATAATCAGCGGTCATCGTCGTTGGAGAGCGCTTACCGCGCTAGGGTGGAAAGAAGCGCCTGTTATCGTCGGTCACTTCGAGACAGAAGAAGACGAACTGTTTGTCCTCATCGCAGAAAACCGCCATCGCCAACAAACGAAAGTGCAGAAAATCCGCGAAGGAATGACCGTCGAACCAATCGCCCGAAAACTCAGAAATAATTACACTGCCAAAGAAAATCTTAGTGCAGAGCAACCGATGGAAAATTTTCCATTGGAATCGCTCAACTTGGGATTGACTGCAAAGGAAATGCAACTAACGGAAAATATCGTGGCAGCTATAGTTGGTTTAGGTTGCGGAAGAAACTACAGAAAAGGGCGCACTGCGGTTAAAGGTGCCGATCGCTTGAGAAAAGATGAACCGAAATTGGCGCAGGTATGGCTTGATATAATTAACAATCGCAGTGTAGATGCGGGATACCAAATCGCCAGAATGTCAGAGAACAAACAAAGGGAAACTTTGGAAGCATCAGCCAAGCTTTCACCAAGTAGTACATCCAGTTCCCAGCAAACCAAAGCTTCAATTTCAACTTCTCAAAATAATTTAGCAAACGAATATAGTATCGGGGGTTGGGTAATAGTTAATATTCCTCTATTTCCATTAGAAAAAACACCCGAAAGAAAGTGGAATGGATTTTGGGGTAAGATTAGCGAAGTGGGAGTAACACTTAAAGTTGATTTAGGAATGGAAGTAGTGCCACTGCTACCATCAGATGTGGAATCAATAGAAAACCCTACACCCAGTTTTTGCCAAGTAGCGGAACGAATTTTAAGATTACAAAAGTTTGATACAGTGCATGAATTTGGCAAAGTTATCTTGAACAGAATGCAACAAACATTGCTCTGGGATGCTACAACTTTGGCTTATTTAGATGCGGTTGAACAGATTGAATTGGCACGAAGAGCGATCGAACAAGCTTTATAGTCATAGTTGTAAACGAGAAAATTTATAATAAATAATTAGGAAGAATAAACTATGAAAAGCGTCACATTACGACACCGGGTTGGAGAAGATGGTATCTTACATTTAGATTTACCTGTAGGGTTAAATGATGCTGAATTAAAAGTAACAATAACATTCAAAAAAGTTGCACCAACCACGACAATATCAGAAGAATTAGAATGGAAAGAATTTGTAGAGAAAACTTATGGAAGTTGTGCTGACGATCCAATCGTTATAGATGAACAGGGAATATCAACTATCAACTACTGACGATTTTCCCCAAATGTTTGAGAATTTGGCACACATTATAAAGCTGATTGCGTCGAGGAAGGAGAGAAAATATATCAGACAATTCATACTGAGGAAAGTCTTGAGTTAGCAGCTTGATAAAGATAAAATTTCCCCCATTTGTCACCATACCAAAAACAGGTTGTTCTTGGTTAGGACTAGCCAACATATATGCTAATGTTTGTGGCAAAGCCAGTTCTAAGGAAAAGCTGGTTTCTTTGGATTCTATTACCACAACCCAAAGTTTTTCTTGAATCACCAACGCATCAATACGTCCTCGATACGTTACATCATCGCTTTCTACACTAATTTGTACAGTTGTTTCCGTCTTGAATCGAAAGGGAGGGTTAAAAAATCCTGCTAAATCCAACAATGGGGATAGAACAATTAATTTAATTGTTTCTTCTCCTAATTGACCATCAGATAATTGATAAAAGTATTTTTGTTTAATAGCATCAAGTACTTGTTGTTCTTTCTCTGTCAGTTCGCTATCGGTGTTTAACCATTCAGTAAAGAATTGGTCATCTGTACTACGTTGCAGGTTGAATTGACTTTGCAGTTGGTTCAATGTTTTCAAGCTGCGTTCGATTGGCAAAGTTTCAGTCATAATATATTAGAGGAATTATTATTTTAATTATATCTGATATAACCTTATATTTTTTATTGTTTTGTCATAGCGACAATAAGCGACTAGCGTCGCATTAAGGGGTAAACGTTCGCTGTTTACCCATCTATGCCAGTAATTACAATTAGCGGTTTAAACACTTTAATCAACCCACCAAAGTTATCCTTAACCATCGACGATGAAGCACAAAATTTGCAGCTAGTGATTAAACAAACTTGCATGAAACTGCCTACAGAGTCATTGTTAATTGCTCATCCGAAAATCGATAGGTGGATCATGGAAATCGGTTTTCTGTATCCTGAAGTATTTGAATGGGAACGTCCACAATTTTTAGTAGATGTTCAACTTACCACCCAACTTTGCAATACAAAAGATACCTGGGTGCAAATCAACACCAATGCAGCTTTTCTCAACAATGGCTATGTCAACTTAATTGAATGGTCAATTCGACAACCAATTTTGAATTGGTCCGATCGAGTAAAATTGTGGGTAACAACTGAATATCTGTCATTACCACCAGAAAAGTTAAAGCTAACAATCCTAGCATTGCACCCAACTTACCCAGCTAAAAGATACGAAATTAGTTGGAACAGCCAGCAGCACGAACAAACCAGAAAATGGCTAATGTCCGTTTTGACAGCACCAGCACCACCAGTTCCGATTCCAGTAGCATCACCAGCTAAATTGGATTTAGAAAAAATTGCCGAGGTAGAAATTTAGCGTACCCGATTCCAATGGAAAATTTTCCATTACAATTACTAACGCTTGCCAATCCCACCAGTGGAAAATACTCGTTTGGGACGTTTAACAACAGAATCGAGTGGGTCAGACTCATACCTGGAACTGGAAGGTGGATGCGACTCTTGAGGAATATTACCGCCAGCATCCGGTAATGGCAACATTCGTTCGGCTTCAGCAATGCGCTCGTACAAAGCAGCGGTAAGCTGTTCCTTGCTAGTAAGTTGCACCCGACTTTCCAATCGTGGTCTGACCTGTTCTTCCCAAAGTGCTTCACTTTCACTTTGCCGTTTCAAATCAGCTTTGGGAATCGGTATTGTTAAAGCATAAGGAATCGAACCTTCACCACCTGAACTATAACCGGGGTTTGTAATCACACACCGACCTTGGGGAAAGCGCAATATTTCATCTACCGAAAACAGTGGCATCTTTTGCAGTGATTCGTTCCAACTAATCGATTGACTACCCTGCGACTGACCACCTTGAGAACGACTGGTAGACTTGCTTTTGATTAGCACTTCTTTATCGCCATAGCGTTCCGAGTACTTTTTGGCAGTGTCCGTATTACCGGGATTGAATAAAATGTGAGTACTACAAGCAGAAGCAATGGCTGCTCCCATTTTCTCACCATATCCTTCGTAAAGTTGCTCCAAACTTTGAATTCCTAAAATAAAACAAGCACCGTTGGAACGATATTCGTTAATCCATTGTGGCATCCTATCTAATCGAATCGAAGGAAATTCATCAAGGGAAATAATCAACGGGTCTTTACGGGGACGACTTAAATTAGAAACAACAAGTAAGTGAATAGCAGCAGCTAATAATGGCCCAACTACAGAACGCCGTTCGTCATCCAATTTAAACACAATCATCTGCCGACCTTCTATTTTAGTTGGGATATTCGACTCTCCCAAAAAAGCTCGTAATAAGTCAGCTTGAATAAAACTACTGAAAGTTCCCGCCGCCGTCGTGAGAATCCCCGAAATAGTTTTTTCGGCTTCCTTAGCACTCAAAAACTGGTTAAAACTAGTGGCAATCCATTCATCAATTTGCCGAGATTGAATTGCATAATCGATGCGTTTGACTAAACTTGGCAACCTCATTATGGCATAAAGCATTGCCATATCTGGATACTTAGAACCCTTAACTAACTGAAGCAATGCTTTAGCTAATAAGTCGCCAGCTTTGGAGAAAAATTCATCACTTTTCCCCTGACCGGAACTAGCATTTCGATTAATAACTTGACCGATTTCCCCCGCCATTACCGAATCTTGTGGTGATTTCATAAAGTCGAGAGGATTGATTACACCAGAATAAGATTCCCCTGGTGCAAATGTCCAAACTTTATAACCGTAACGTGCTGCTAATGGTGCGTGTAGCTTAAGTTGATCTCCTTTTTTATCGTAGATAATAATCGGAAATCCTTGCACCATTGCGCTTTCAATTGATCGATCTATTGTTGAAAAAGTTTTACCCGAACCGGGCGCACCAATTACTAAAATCGAGCGTTCTGCATGAGGCAACCAAACAGTCGGACTACTACCAAAAGCAGTTTGAATATTAGCAACTAAACCCCTCAATCTTCTCCCATTCCACCAATAACGAGGACTGCCACACCATAATGTAACTTTATTGTGTTTGCGCTCTTTAATTTGTTTTAATGCTAACCCACTAGCTGCCATCTTTTCGGAAGTACCACACAGCTTCCCGGTGGTAATTTTGCCTTTGCTGTTTCCCATAAAGCGAGATAGTAAAAGCAGAAAGATGAAAAAACCAATAGTTAAATAACCTTCAGGATTATTGTATTGTTGTAGGATACCACCCAAGTTAATTGACGATATTGGCGTAGGTTGCTCTGTTCTGCTCGCAGTTTGAGCTAGAACGTGGTTAGATTGAGCAAATAAAAATTTGATTTCAAAATTCATATTAGTTGTAGTTACGAATTAGTAGTGAGAGATAAGTCAGTTTAACTACGATAATGTTGGATTTTGATAACTCTAACGGATGATAATTATCACCTAATGAGTCAGTCTTTTGGTTAAACAAAATGTTTGAATGCTTTACTGCTAACGCAGTATTCGGTTGCTCAAGCGAGTTTAATAAATGTTATGAACAAGCATCAAAAAGAGTGGTTAGCCCAGTTTTTTTCCAGGCATCCTGACTATAAAGTTTCTCAACCGGGTGGGATTATCAGATTAGCAGCAAGTGGAATTTCAATTACTTTTGAACGAACCGAATGGATTTATTTGGAGCCAATTTCTGCTCAATATTCAGGTGAATATCTACCTGGGTTTAAGTGGCATTATATAACAGCCAGGTTATCTAAAAAAGGTGAATTACTTTCCGACATAACTTATACCTATAAAGTAGCTTCTTATCCTCATTGTCCGCTTAAACCAGAATGATTGTTTTCTTAGATACAGGAATCTTGGGGTTAATCTGCTCTCCAAAAAATGATGGAGAAGCTGGAGAATGTAAAGCTTGGCTGTACAAATTACTAGCCAAAAGTGTTTACGTTGTCACCTCGGATTTATGTGATTATGAAGTAAGACGAGGAATTCTATTAGCAGCTAGTAAAAACCCCAAACTTTCTGGTTTGGAAAACTTAGAAACCCTCCAGAAAATTATAGATTTCTTACCATTAACAAAACCTGCAATGAAACGCGCCGCACAACTTTGGGTAGATTCTCGCACCCAAGGTAAGCTAACTGCTGCGGCGGAAAACATTGATGCTGACATCATTATAGCAGCCCAATATCAACTGCTTAAAGAAGAATATCCCGGACGTTATTTGGCGATCGCTACAACCAATGTTAAGCACTTATCTCAATTTGCTGAAGCGAGAGAGTGGCGCTCAATATAATCGCGATACTGCTAACGCAACGCGATCGAACTCGATTATATTTGCTAATGCTGGTAAATTCAAGCTACTCAAAATGTTTGATTTAATTAAACGCTTTTCATCCTCACAAATTTTACAATATTATCCCACCAGGGATTAAAAGGCTACCGCCTTGGTGAGTAGCTCTTTTTAGCAATATTGAATAATGGTAAAAACTAACAGCAAAGCTAAACCAAAAACCCCAGTTGAGACGGAAATTACAGAAGACGCAACTCAATTCCAATCAGAAGATTTCGACTTTGAAATTGACTCAGAACTCCTACAACCAGGTTACAACCAAGTAAGACGACCAATTCTACCCTATGGCATCGTTGTTAACGAACAAGTAGCAGGCATTTTAATTCCAGAAGATCAGTTAGAAAAAGCCAATTGGTTTGTCATGCCTAACGAAGACGAAATGACCACAATTGGCTTAACAGAAGACGTTACAGGTTTGCTACTTTGCAAATGTCGCTTCTGCTTACTAGCATTTGTTCCCGAATACATTCGTTACAAGAATGATGTTCCAGATTTGGGCGGTACTATCATCGGGTTGTATGAAGACTACAAAGCTCAACTCGACAAAAAAACGATGGATGTTGCTAGCGAACACGCCATTGTTTTCTTAGATGAAAACAACCGTCCCATGCACAGCACGCCTATTGTTGTTAGGTTCAAAAATGTCGCACTGTGGAGTTTCAAAGCAGCTAGAGACGAATTCTATCGTTTACTAGAAAAAACCTTTGCGGACTACTTCCAAATTCCTTTTAGTGGCAAGAATGATAAATGGCGAAGTCTGGGCATTCTAGAAGTCGAATTCAAAGGAATTAAAGAAGGGAAAGGCTCGAATAAAAACTACTGCTGCAAAACTATCAATTACACCAAACCAACTATCGAGAACTTACCCTACTTGTACTTGGGAAGACCGCAGCAGAAGAACACGCTTTGGGGACTGCACGACAGCATCGCTGGCTTCACAGAAGCGCCTGCATTACCAGCCGCAGCCGAACCTCAAATTCAAGTGCTACCGCCCATTTCCCGGAAACCAGAAAATGGGAAAAAGCCGAACAACGGACGCAAACCACCGCGCAAAATTCAAGCTGAAGTGGTAGAAGTTGATGATTTTGAGGATGATTTAGATGAAGAAGAGTTTGACGATTTTGATGACGATATCGACGATGACGAATAGAATTCTTCAATAATAACCACTGAATAAACCCCTCGTTCTTAATTCAGAACAGGGGTATTTCTTCACAATTATCGAAATATTAGTTACTTGCTACTTACCTGAATCAAAGAAGATTTAGCAAGTTGGTATTTGCGACTGTTATAGCAAAAAACTAACTGCCTGATATCTTCGCCTGAAGGCTGTTGTACTTGCAAACAAGGTAAAGTTGAAGTATTTGTTAGGTCATTTGTTACTTGAAACAACAATTGATTAGGTGGTAAATTAGGGTTAAGATAACTACAGAACACGCGAACAATAGGAGTATTCTTTTTGATTAAATAAGCTGTGTATAGACAACCTTGACTACCACAAACACCAGGATTATTGAAGTCAAAAACAACCAAATTACCCGCTTGTCCGTTCACAGTCCAAGCCAGAACATTCGATGCAGTTGATTGCGGGTTAAGTCGAGTATTTTCTGTAATAACCGCTCGAACTGTTTCTACAGGAACGACTTTAGTAGCAACTGACCAAGGAATTGTTGCTGCACTAGTACTACAACCAGCTGTTCCTAATATTACTGACAATAATAAAAACAATATCACTCCCAAACGAAACCATTTTCCAATAAACAAAAATCGCTCTAAATAACCTTTTTGTTCATCCTGTTTTGTAATCACATTAACCTCCTTATACTAAGTATTTAAAGTTGTTAGTTACTTGTCCACTCGCTAGTTTGATATAACCTGTAGTTTGAGAATTTGTGGTATCCGTAGAAATTGTTCAACCACCTAATTGATAGCGCCTTAAAACACCAACGCCGTAGCTTTTTAGAGTCAAGCGATTGAATGCGTCAGTTGCACTACCATCAACTTCGGAATAGTCGCCACCAAAATGTTTTTGAGCTACTCGTTCAATGAAGCGTTCTCCACTAATATATTTGCCAGTTGTCGGGTCTATTTCTTGCAAAGTGGTATTGATTTTGTCGGTAATACTTCTGTAAAAAGCTGCTTCTTGATCCGCAGGTGGAAAGTATTGGAAAAGTTCGGCTTGAGTTGGTTTATTACCTGCTTTAAGTTTAGCTAAAAATTGCTGTCCTCCTGGTTTTGATGCGAGTGCATCTTCCACATATTCGTTGTAACTAACAAACTGGTATTTACCTAACGCAAATCCACAATTTTTACCATCATCAGCACAAACATAAGAACCAATAGTATCATAAGCACCGCTACTTTCGATACTGCCGATCGCTGACGACAAAGCTGCAATATTTACGCCTTGAATATTGTCTACTGAAATTGATTTATTGCTATTTGAAGAAAAAGAAGTAATGGTTTTACTGACACCCTCCGAACTGCGACTTGCTCCGTTTGGTGTAGAAGAAAAAGTGGTAGCTTTTGGTTCCAACAATCCGACAAAAATGGGAGAATTGACCCGATAAGTAAAGAAAGGTACTGGACCAATAAAATAAGGCGAACAACCACAAGGCGAACAAAACCGAAAGAACAAAGCTGTATCAACAGTATCAGTCCGTTCATTTGGTTCCATGACTACCACTTTAAAAGCACTACCAAAGGGCAATCTTCCTGTTGGTTCTTTACCACCATTGACACCCTTGAGACAACCCCAGCCACCTTGAACTTGCTGGTATTTGCCACTTATCCATTGTTTACCTTCCAACGTACCGCGAGCATTTCGACCGGAGTTTTCTATATCATCTAATTCAATGTAAGCGCAATCATTCTGTTGACAATTAACCGAAAAACCTTGCACGTCAGAGCCGGAAATAGTATTGGTTCGCCTACGTTCGGCATTACCATAAATAGCATCAATTCGCATTACTAAATTACCTAATTCGGCAACCGGATTGGGAAAGTTAGATAATGGTAAAACATTCAATCCAGGTACATCTTTAACTAAAGTGCTTTGCCAATTTGAAAATGCAGCAAGTTGGGTGCTATCTAAGTTCGGAATTGAAGATATTGAGTATTGAGACAAATCAATTTCTTCGAGCTTTAATTGACCTAGTTGGGGATTTGAATTGAGTACTTGAGCTAAGGTGCGATCGCTCCAATTATCAGCAGTTTTTGTACTCAGCAATCGTGCTATTGGTGCAATGTCTTGTACTTTGAATTGACCAAGAACGGGAACAGCTTTAACCAGTTGGTCTAAGGTTTGTTTGCCAACTAAACTGAAAGCACTCAAAGCAACTTGGTCTAAATTCAAATTAGTTTGTTGTGCAATGGTACCAATTGAAAGTAGTTCTGGTTGCAAAGCTTCACTAATATCGCCTAGCATGAGGTACTGGTCTGGAGTTTGTCCTGCTGTCCAAGTGCGACTTAAATCGTAGCCAACTGCTTGTGTATGCTCTTGACCTGAAAAACTCCCAGATTGATTGATTGCTGGCATTTGGGAGAAAGAAATTTGCGTCCAATCTGGTACCAAAGCATTTACAGAAGTAGGATTCCCTTCTCGACTAACATGAGGTATTTGTAAAATTCGTGTTGGTAGTTGGGTCCTTTCGACAATAGTTTGTGTAACCGCATGATTTGGTGCATGAAATAAACTTGAAATTATCAGGACTAAACCGAATATCCAAACTGAAAAGCGCCGCATATTTACTGATGATTTTCTGCTCATTTTTCTGTAAAAAGTTGATTGATTGAGGAAAGAGCGCGTTAATTGCTTGCTCCGCGCTCTACTTGCTACTGACAGTTATCACCAAGTACTACAACTCAAGTTCGTCGCAGTCAAAATCAAAATCGCTATTTGTTTCACCACTATCAAAATCCGGGTTAGGATTAGCAGCACTTTCAGTCCAAGGAGTATCTGCTAGATTCAAACTGCCCTCAAAAACATTCTCTCGATAACCATCTGCAAAGTAATCTGGAGGGTTGTAAGCTTTAGATTGTTGAAGCTTGTAACCATTATTCGGATAACCTTCGGACGAATACCCGGATGACTCAGTTTCATAACCGTTTGTACCGTACCCTTGTTCGGTGCTGTAAAAATTGTTTGGCTCGTTCATAGTTTGTAGCTACAAAGTAGTTAAATTTGATAACTTAGCGTAGCTAGTAGCAATTAAAAAACGTTTCAGCCAATAGTCTTATTTCAACTACCGCCTATCGGCGGATATGTAGGGGGAATATTGTCAGGAATAAGCTGTGATTAAAGCTCATTTTGGGTGTACGATTCAGCAAGGCATGGAAGTTTGGTTATAGCGAAAGTGGAACGAGACGAGGAACAAGACGAGGAGCGTGAAGAGCGCATCACGATGGAAATTGTGGTGGATGCCTATGGACCTGAAGAGCAGGCAATGGGCTGGTACTACTACTTGCAAGACAAGATGCAATTTCCCTTCACAGCAGTTTGTATCAGTAAGCAACGTAGTTCTCCCGTAAAAGAAGGCACAACTTTAGAAGTAGTGGGTATGGCATCGGAAGATGAGTGCGAGCGGGAAATGTACGTGGAGATTGCCTGGGAGGGCGATACGCTGGCAGTACCGTTGATTCAGTTAGAAGCACCGCAAGCAGATACACAAACCCAACAAGCGATCGCAGACTGGCATTACTGGGTTAAACAAGGCTATGAGTTTGGGTAGGGCTTAATGCTTAATCGCCTCACGTTGAGAATAGATTTCTTCCAGAAGTAGGTCGCGGAGTTCGTCAGTAATATCATCAGGAGGATTACCAGCCAGTGCGCGTCCAATCAGACGTTCTGCATCACGAAGTTCACCACACTCGATCGCCAGGACTGCTGCACTGCGATGTAAAACCGATCGAGTTGGTTCCAAGTCGAATCGATCGGCAACTAGATCGGCTGCCGCCCGTTCTTTGGTAAAAGCAGCCCTAGAAAGCGCGATAACCGCCTCAGCATCGCCCCGTTGACGAGCCAGGACTGCCTGATCTACCAGTTCCATTGCTTCTCGGTGAAGGGTTTCTACGTCCTGCATTTTTCTACGATCCGTACTCTGGGAGTGCCAAATTCAACCACAGCAACGTAGCCGGGAGCTACGGTGTCTGAAGGACTGATCTGCTTTAGCTTCATATTAACTCTCGATTGAATGATGGCTTCAGAACCTTTGCGAATGCCTGAGACTTCTAAGCGAGCTTTACGCTGAAACAGGGTGTCTGAATCATCAATAGAGCCAAGCCAAAAATCGAAACCAAAGCCTTTTCCTTTAACCGATCGCTCAATAATGCTGAGGTTGGTGAGGTAAGGCATGATCAGTGCTGCAATACCATAAGCTCCATATTCAGTGGCGACTTCTTGATCGGCATTGAATCTGCGGATCGTGTCATCGATCGCATTCCATTGAAGTTCAATTGTACCGGATTGGATACCGTCGATTTGCAATGCGATCCGCTCTGGATGTTCTCGATCGTTCAGGCAAACAGCAGCAGCTTCCGCACAGGTGGCTCCGAAGATGAGTGACCATCCGGGTCGTTCGGGTTTGTTCTGGCAAAGGTCGTTTAGGTGAAGCGTTGCGATCGGACTACCGTCAGTCATTGAAAGTATGGTTTTGGAATTGCATCTCCAGCATCTTATAGCAACAAAATCTTAGCATTTATTATGACTACTTCTCCACACAACACCTCAACACCTGTGGTGGAATACGAGCTAATTACTAATTCTTCTAGATTATCTGATGCTCTGTTACCGTTATTAAATGCTCGTGTTCTAGCTATAGATACAGAAACTACCGGACTAGACCCCAGGACCGATCGCATTCGACTCATTCAACTTGCTATTCCCAAACATCCGGTAGTAATTATCGATTTAGCTGCTATTTCAATTGACGAACTTTCACCTTTGAAACAAGTTTTAACTAACAATGCTGTCAAAGTATTTCAGAATGGTAAGTTCGATTGGCAGATGTTAGAGATGGCTGGTTTAAGACCAACTGGCTCATTTTTTGATGTTATGTTAGCCAGTCAAGTGTTGCGTTCTGGACTCAAAAAAGAACACGATTTGAAATCCTTAGCTCTAGAATTTCTAGGCATTAAACTTGATAAAAGTATACAATCGAGTAACTTTGCCGGAAAGCTTTCAACTGCTCAGTTGAAATATGCAGCTTTAGATGCTTTTGTGTTGCTGAAACTTAGAATACAGTTAATTTCCAGATTGCGAAGTGCTGGGTTATTAGAAACTGCTGAAATTGAATTTGCGGCGATGCCTGCTGTTGCTCAAATGGAATTAAATGGAATGCTACTTGATGCAGTACAATGGCACTTAGTTGGTGAAGAACTGAACCAAAAGAAGCAAACAGCATTGGCAGAATTAGTCAAGGCTGGTTTAAAACCAGTTCCTAGCGCCCAACTTTCCCTATTTCCAGAGTTTACAGAAACCATCAATCCCCGCTCGTCAACACAAGTTTTAAGTGCGCTTCATGCTCTCAATATTCCGATTAAGTCAACCAGTAAAAGTGAACTTATTCCTTTAGCTCGTCAATATCCCATAATTCAGTTATTACTAAATT
>JBAVZX010001009.1:0-4628 GCA_049589015.1 Phormidium sp.
TTAGTAAAATCAAAATTCTTTCTGGTGTGACTGTATTTACTAGATACCGACGCAATAGTAATATTACACATTCAGTCGATCGCACTCCACACACTGCCGCAGTTAATCACCCACCACTTAAGTTAGAAACTAAAACAAATATTCCTATTTCTCGAACTTCGGGAATTAATTTTCCCTCTCACAATCATTATTCTAAACCTAAAATTGTCTCTATTGGTGCTTCTACTGGAGGGCCACAAGCACTAAATAATATTCTCTCCCAATTACCGATAAATTTCCCCTTACCAGTCCTTTGTGTTCAACATATTAGTGAGGGATTTTTGCAGGGTTTAGTAGATTGGTTAGGATCGGAATGTCAGCTACCAGTAAAAATTGCTAAATTTGGCGAAATACCTCAACCTGGAGTAGTTTATTTTCCTCCTGAAGGTAGGCATTTAGAATTAGATAATTTTGGCAAATTTCTCTGTACTAATTCGCCGCCTGTTTCTGGTCATCGTCCTTCCGTGACAGTTACTTTTGCTTCTGTAGCTAAATGTTATGGTGCCGCAAATATTGCGGTTTTGTTAACTGGGATGGGTCGCGATGGTGCTGATGGAATGTTAGCGATCGCTCAAGCTGGAGGCATTACTATTGCTCAAGATGAAGCTAGTTCTGTAGTTTTTGGTATGCCGAAAGAAGCGATCGCTTTAGGCGCAGCAAAACACATTTTACCAATCAATCAAATTGCTACCATGTTACTGAAACAATTGAACATAGTAGTTGGGAGTAATTGGTATTAACTTACTAACACAAATTACCTGGAAAATTTAAGAATTTGGCTGTTCAAACCTAGCTATCAGTTCCTCGCGGGATAATTGCAGCAGATCCTAACCCAGATCTTGCCGCAATGGAGGTAGAACCTCCTTTCACCTCGTTCCCAGGTTGAACCTGGGAACGAGAAACAGAGGCTCTGCTCAGGAGTGCAAGATCTCAGCTAATCAAATGAGTGAATCGGAATCTTAATAATAAATTCAGTACCTTCACCGACAACCGAATGACAATTCAATTGCCAACCATGAGTTTCTTCGACAATTTGCCGAGCGATCGCTAATCCCAAACCCGTGCCTTTTCCCACATTTTTCGTCGTAAAAAACTGGTCAAATATTTTTTGTTTAATTTCTTCGGTGATTCCTTTACCATTATCAGCAATAATAATCTTTACTTGCTGATTTTCCCCTAAAGTTGTAATTTTAATTTGGTTAGGATTTACCTCAATTTCTGGATAATTTCGTCCGATATTTGATTCATCTAAAGCATCGATCGCATTAGCCAAAATATTCATAAATACCTGATTTAATTGTCCCGGAAAACACTCAATAAGTGGTAAATCACCATACTCCGTAATCACTTCAATAGCTGGGCGTTTTTCGTTAGCTTTCAACCGATGTTTGAGAATAAGAATTGTGCTATCAATACCTTCGTGAATATTAAAAGGTACTTTATAATTTTGATCGGCACGAGAGAAAGTTCTTAAACTGGTACTAATATTTTTTAATCTGTCACAAGCCATAATCATTCCATCAATCATTTTGGGCAAGTCTTCTAAGTTATAATCTAAATCAATTTCTTCAGCGTGAGCCAGAATTTCTGTGCTGGGATTAGGTAGAGTTTCTTGGTATAATTTCAGGTGTTCAGTAAGATCGGCAAGCATAGGTTGAGTTTGCTGGAGAGTGGCAGTAATAAAACCGAGAGGATTATTCATTTCATGAGCCACGCCTGCAATTAAGTTGCCCAAAGCTGACATTTTTTCGCTTTGAACGATGTGTAGTTGAGCTTGTTGCAATTCTTGCATTGCTTGTGCGAGTTCTTGTTCGGCAAGTTTGCGATCGCTAATATCGATCATCATCCCATCCCAAACCATTTCACCATCCTCCTGGCGTTCCGGTTGAGCCGCGGCTTTCACCCACTTCACAGTTCCATTGTTAGTAACAATGCGCCATTCATGTCGAAATGGGGTGAGATTTTGTGCTGACTCAATAACTGCTTGAAAAATCTCTGTCCGATCGTCAGGATGTTCAAAATCACGCAGAATATATTTCCCAGACATTACCTCTTCTGCGGTCACTTCATAAAGCGTTTCACACCCAGAACTTACATAAAGCATGGAAGATGAACCATCAGATTTAATCCGAATTCGATAAATTAAACCCGGAACATTATCTGCCAATTTCTGAAAGCGAGTTTCACTAATTCGGAGTTTTTCTAAAGATTGTTCTAACTGTCGAGAATATGTTTGTGATTCTTGATAAAGACGGGCATTTTCTAAAGAAATAGCAGCTTGAGAACATAATAGTTGAATTATTTCTAAACGTTCCTCTGTAAATACACCAATCGTCAATTGATTTTCCAAATACAGCAACCCAATTAACTGACCTTGATTTAAAATTGGCGCACACAACAAACTTTTGGGTTTTTGTTGGATTAAATAGGGATCAGCAATAAAATCATTTTGGGCGGTTGCATTATCCAAAACAATCGTTTTATAGTTGCGTTTAACTGTATTAATGATTGCGATCGGCAAGTCAACGCTGGTTTCACAAGGAATTGATTGTAGAGTCACACCTGCGGAGGTTGTGGCGATCGCCTTTAGCATCAAAGTATGATCTTGAAACATTAGCAAAGCCGCCTTTTTCGCTCCGGCATTTTCCATCACCACTAGCATTAAAGTAGAAATTAATTTTTCTAGTTCAATTTCGCTGGATAAAGCTTGAGAAGCTTTGAGAATTGATCCGAAATCCAATGCTGCACCGAGCGGAGTAGTGCTAGCGTGAGGAGATGTTTGAATCGATGGATGAATTGTTCGTTCAGTGATGGTTTTTAACGAATTCAGACTAGTTAGTTGTAGTTGCAGAATTGGTTTTAGTAATTGAGGATAGCGTTGTTCTAGGTCATTGGTTTTAGCTTTTGCTCCCCAACGAGCATAGCAGTAATAAGCTTCCTGCATATAAACTTGAGCGATTTTTTCCTTACCCCAATCTAAGCAGAATTTAGCCGCAAGTTCATTGGCAAGGGCTTCATCTTGTAAGTAGCCGTTTTCTTTGGCGAGTGCGATCGCGCGATCGTACAAATCGATCGCCTCCGTCTTTTTCCCCAAAATTCGATCGAGTTCTGCTTCTACAAGTGAAGCTCGATGTTGATGATTGAATGGAGCATAACTTGCCCAGTGCTGAAGTTTTGCTAGATTAACATTGACTCGTTCTAAAATCCCAGACTGCTGTTCGGCAGAAGCATTTCCATAATCTACCAAATCAATTAGAGCATCATAGAAAGCATAGATAACCACCGTGAAATAGCCAATTCCACCATCTTTGTAATCTTCAGTTATAGTAACTTTTTTTCTGGCTAGTTCGTATTGTCCAAACAGATAATAAAGAATGGCTTGATTGAGAGTAAGCAGAAATAATCCAGTGCGATCGTTGCTCGCTTGCAACTGGGGAAAGACCTGAGTTGCATTGAAGACTCTACCCTCTAAATGGTAAGGAATTTCAGTCTGTCCTAGTAAGTTCAGAACTAATTGCTGGTAACACTTTTGATATTGCAAAGTTGCTTCCTGTTTGACTTGGTTGATCGCTTGCCCATAAGCTTCCATTTCTTCAGCCAAATCGTTTAATTCTCGACCACTGCAATAACTGTATTGACTATAGGCCATTGAGTTAAGGGCTACACATTCCCAATCCCCAGTTTCCAGTCCAGTTTGGTAGCCTTCTAGTAGTAAAGGAATAGACCTATTTAAAGGTTCTTTCCAGTGGCGAGTGTAGGAGTTAATAATAAAATAAGCTCGGCTTTTGAAAACTATATTCTGGAGTTTTTCGAGTAAATTTAAGGAAAGTTGTCCGAATTCATACCCAGCATCAAAATCTCCCATGAAACCACAGAGAATTAGTCCATAATCAGCAAACGAGCAAATAGAAACAGGCGAATTTCCAAACTGAATTGATAACTCAATTTGTTTGAATATTAGAAGCGGTAATAGTGTCGGTGCCGCAATATAACTAGAAGGTACAAGTTTCGTCAAAATTTGCATGGCTGCAAGTTGATAAGGATCGCTCATTGCGGGCAAATCCAGCAAACTAAGGGGGGCGCGTCCCTGCCAAAGTTGTCGAGTTTTTTCGGCAGCTGCGCCAATATCTGCCATAGTTGGTGATTCGGGAAATTCCACGCCGAGGAATTTTAGTACCTGCAATCCCGTCTGAACTGCTTTGGTAAATTGACTTTGGGAACGAAATCCCGTCATTTTGGTTTCGTAAACTTTGATGGTGTCAAGCAAGGAAGTGGTAAATTGCAACACTTCTGCGGCCCAAATTTCCACTTTTTCAAAGTCTGTGTTTAAACAGGCAGCTTCTAGACGCTCGTGATGCAGAGTTAGGGTAAATTTGTAGTCTGTTGTCCAGCTATTATTGGGTAGTAAATCAATCCCTTGGCTCAAGTAGTTGACGGCAGCATCATAAGCGATCGTAGCTTTGGCTTTTTGTCCGGCAATCAGATTTAGTTGAGCTAACTGATGTTTTTTTTCGGGTTCAGTGATTAGATCGATCGCAATATTGAAGTGATTAACAATTTCAAAAATATTCTACTCTAGTTAATTTTCC
>JBAVZX010001010.1:0-1965 GCA_049589015.1 Phormidium sp.
GTGGTCACAAATTTTGGGGGGTTCGCAAATCGGTTTTCAATGGTATGCTGGGTAAGGGTTATATTGATAGCTCTCCCGACGACTGGGTTAAGTCGATTTGTTGGAAACTGGTTCTAGAACCGTCAGCCCGTGCATTGGAGATGCGCTCTCCCGACGACTGGGTTAAGTCGCTTTGTTGGAAACAGGGTCTTTTGTCTCTATGGGAGCAAGAGTATCTGTTACTCCCGACGACTGGGTTAAGTCGATTTGTTGGAAACCGATACTCGGCCAAGGTTTTGCGACCACGTATGGTAGCAATTTCTCCCGACGACTGGGTTAAGTCGATTTGTTGGAAACGAGATGACCTCATTCTTGATAACCGAGGCTAGGTACATCTCCCGACGACTGGGTTAAGTCGTTTTGTTGGAAACTATTGAGAGCGAAATACAATCGAGTTTAATCAATCCTCCCGACGACTGGGTTAAGTCGTTTTGTTGGAAACACCTTTACTGGTTTACCGTCTTTACCTAAACGAGTAAGCTCCCGACGACTGGGTTAAGTCGCTTTGTTGGAAACTCTTTCTTTAGTAAGCGGAAGCCAAATCCAATGTTCAGCCCCTCCCGACGACTGGGTTAAGTCGATTTGTTGGAAACGACACACGGGCTTCGACAACTGGGGGCTCTGTTAGACTCCCGGCAACAGGGTCAAGTTGCTTTGTTGGAAACGTGCGAACCACAATGGTCTTGTCTTCGTGGTTACACTCCCGACCACTGAGTTAAATCAACTCAAAAGACTTGGCAATCTAACTTTCCCAACCACAGGAAAAACCCAGATTAGCCAAGTCAAAAACCCTCAAACATCCACCGAAAAAACGAAATTCTAGGACAACCAATGGCTAAAATACTAATCTCACCGCTAGAAACAGGTTCGCTCGATTCGACTTTCTGAAGATCGATGACTACGTATAATCTACGTATATGGATAAAAAAACCTTTTCGCAGCCCGACTATGCTTATTGAAGCGTCAGCTAGTGTTTACGGTGATGAATTAATCACTGCAACTGAATTGAATCAGCAACCGGGACGAGTTCTAGATAAAGCTTGGGAACGTCCTGTCACCATCACTCGCAACGAGCAACATTTTGCCTTGCTGCGACGCGATCGCATGACCGACATGGTAAAAGCTGCTAAAATGAGCCAAATTGTGATAGAGCTAATCGACGTTGCTTATCGTTTACGTTTAGGTGAGCAAATCAGTTCCGAACATCCATTAGGATGGGTAAAAGCTTTTGATAATGAGGAACTGCGCGAACTAATCGCAGAAGTAGAGAATGCCTACCGCCTTGTAGATTCAGACTCTCAAGCATGGGATAATCTCGAAGCACTGATTCATGAATGGCGCGAAAGTGCCATAGCAATTAATAGCAAAGAACTAGCGGCAGCTTTTAATGATGAAGTTGATGAAGTGTTACTAACTCAGCCAATTACAGAAAACAGTACTGAATCAGCTGCGGTATGACTAATTCATCACCAAAAGATCCCAATCAAGAAAAAGTTTTTAGCGAGGGGGTGAGGAAATGCCGGAAAGTGCGATTCTGTCGTTGAGGCGGTCGCTGGCTTGTCTGGTAAGGGTTTGAGCGATTTTTTTGGAGGGTTTTCGTTAATTTGTGGTCACAAATTTTGGGGGGTTCGCAAATCGGTTTTCAATGGTATGCTGGGTAAGGGTTATATTGATAGCACTCCCGACGACTGGGTTAAGTCGATTTGTTGGAAACTCAAAATCTCCTCGAACAAACAGCCGTCTTTCGATGCTTTCCTCCCGACGACTGGGTTAAGTCGATTTGTTGGAAACAATGTACTAACTGTTTCGGCTTGTGCTAGTGTTAAACGTCTCCCGACGACTGGGTTAAGTCGATTTGTTGGAAACTTGAGTCGAACTTTGTCACCACAGAGGCCATAGTTGCCTCTCCTGACGACTGGGTTAAGT
>JBAVZX010001011.1:0-2418 GCA_049589015.1 Phormidium sp.
AGTGTACCCAATAAAGTATATACTTTAACATTGCCTGAATTAGACTCCAAGTACTGTTTACAATGGTTAATAGCGGCTTCTATCTGACCTGCATCTGCTAATTGTTGAGCTATTTCAAAGCTGGGATGATTATTTTCTTGATTCTGGGCGGGAATGGCTTTAGAGGTAGGTTTGATCGGAGAAGGATTGCTAATTAACGAAGTGTAAGAATTACTATTAATTACAGAATATGGCTGTGCAGTTGTTTCTTGAGAGCGCTTGTCTAACTCAGTAAATACTGAGGTTTTCATCAATGGCGACGGGGATTGTTTAATTTGGGCTTTTTGATAAGCGAAGGTGAAAGATTGGCGCATTGATGTAAAACGATCGCTAGGAACTTTAGCTGTTTCCGATGCTCCCACAAACAGCAATCCATGAGGAACTAGCAGTCTATCTAAGGTTTGAAAAACTTCTACACAAGCAGTTAATTTCAAATAAATCAGTAAATTTCTACAAAAGATTATATCATATTTACCTTGTAAATTAGAGAACATATTTAGCAAATTTCCTGTGCGGAAATGAACTGTATTCTGCACATAAGGAATGATTTGATAGCCTGCTTTTGTTAATTGAAAGTAGCGATCGCGATCGGTCCAATCTTCTCCCCGAAATGAATTTTTCCCATAAATACCTGTTTTTGCCTTAGTAATTGCTTGTTTGCTAATATCGATCGCATCTATACTAAAACGATGAACAGGTAATCCAGCTTCTAATAATGTTATTGCCATTGAATAAGGTTCTTCGCCAGTAGAGCAAGGCACACTGAGCAAAGAAAATTTTGTGCGATTAGATTTAGCTAACCACTCCGAAACCACATAACTTTTGAGAAAATCAAAGGGTTTGCGATCTCTAAAAAAGTAAGTTTCTGGAACTACTATTTCCTCAACTAATTCTTCAAATTCTTGGGGCAATGCTTGCATAAATTTAAAATAAGATTCTGAATTTGGTAAACCGCAAGCCAAACGGCGCTGTTCTACCGATCTGGCAATTTTTTGATGGCCGATTATCTGAACATCAATACCAATTCTTTGGCTTAATAATTTTTCAATTACTGCTAGAATCATTTCCCACTCCTAAGAACTTAACAGGTTTTAACTCTGCAAATAATCTGTCAATATCTATACGTTGAATCATCCCTTTCTCATCCATCATCATACCACCTAAATAAGCAGCTTGATCGGCTTGAATACCAGAGTTAACGAACTCAATTTCTGGTTTATTCATAGTCTTGATAACTCGTTCTGCCATCAAACCGATATACTGTAATCGATTATCTTTACCAGGATAACTAACCATAATCACGCGAGTACTCAAATAAGGTTTGCTTGGGGTTCCCCGGAGTAACTGACAAAGGTCAATTACAGGGACAATTGCACCTCGATAATTAAATAATCCAGCTACATATTTGGGGACATAAGCCACTTCTCGATAAGTAACTCTAGGAATCACTTCTATGACATGATAACTATCAATTGCATACAAACTACTGCCAATATGAAAAATTAAAATTAACATGAAAATCTTTCCTCTCCTAATTAGATCTATATGCGTACTGCCGTTCATTATCGGCATTTAGACGCACCGAGGTATTGTTCAGCTAAACCAACTCCAGGTGTGGTTGCTTTATAAGCTCCCTGCCAAGCGATAATATAAGCATCAGGTTTTTTACAGTGAACGATACGCATTTCTGAACCAACCAATTCTAGCAATGGCGGCCATAACTAGTTAGTACAAAATAAAAAAAATTAATTTGGCAAGTTAATAGTTTGGATTTTTTAGTATTGAGGTAAAATCACTCAGATGAAAATACTTTTAGTAGAAGATGATACATTAGTGAGCGCGGCTCTAGAAAAGATGCTAGCAGCGCATCACTACATTACTAATTTGGCGGAAGATGGGCAAAGTGGGCTAAGTTTAGCCACCTGCGGGGAATATGACTTGATTCTACTAGATTTGCAAATTCCCAAACTTGATGGAATTAGCTTGTGTCAAAAGCTACGAAGTCAAGGTTACAGTAAACCAATTCTGCTGCTGACAGCCAAAGGCTCTGATGCGGATATTGTCGCTGGGCTGGATGCGGGAGCAGATGATTACGTAATCAAACCTTATGCACCGGAAGCATTACTGGCGAGAATTCGGGCATTATTGAGACGAAGTGGCGCAATTTTGGCTAACGACCTTAACAAATCTTTTCAGTTAACTTGGGGAAATCTTTGTTTAGATTTAAATTCTGCTAGGGTAACTTTTGCTGAACAAGTTATTCCTTTGACGGCGACGGAATATAATTTTTTGGAGTTGTTTTTGCGAAATCCCGATCGCATTTTCAGCCGCAGTGCCATTTTAGATCGCATTTGGGGATTTGAAGAAGCACCTACAGAA
>JBAVZX010001012.1:0-2437 GCA_049589015.1 Phormidium sp.
AATAAGACTAATCTTATAACTAGCAAATTGGGTTAAATACACAAATAAGTCTGACTGATCCGGAAAGATTTAATTAAATTTATGCTATCTTTAGCTATAACAAAATCTGGATTTTTCGGAAATAATTGCCTTCCCTAGTTCTTCCCGATCGCTTCCTAAATTGTTAACTAACCAAAAAATCCTATTCGGCAAAATATACTTAAATAAAGAAAATGGAAGCGAATCGGTTAAGAAAACTAATTAACTTTTTACAAGAGGAGTTAAAAATTCCCACTAACTCCCTTTCCCTAGCCCTGCGGCACTCAGAACAATCTGCCACATCTTTACCCATGACACTTTGGCAATATGGATTAGTCAGCCTCAATCAACTAGAAAAAATCTTTGATTGGTTAGAAACAGCAGCAACTCCTGCCTCTTTTGGGCAGGAAATTCTCAATTATTGATATTCACTTGAGAAGGAGATAAAATCTATCTTAGGGAAGATGTAGTCATTAGTGATATGCTGCTAGTAGCAGAGTTACATTCACTAATGAAAAAAGTATTTTGGAAAGTAGAAACTTGCCCCAAGTGCAGCACTTTTGCGGTAAAAAGTCTAGATGAGTTTTGGGGATGTTTGAATTGTGCCGACTTATCAGAAACCGCTATTAACAACTTTTTAGCCGGGAAATGTGCATTTTGTGGCAAACCGATAATTCCCCTTATGGATGCTTGCTTATGCTGTGGCAATCAGCCAAAGTATTTAAGTACATCGCTAAAAAATTATTAATTTAGTTTATTCCAAGAGAGATCCCCGACTTCTTCAAGAAGTCGGGGATCTATTGATAGTTAATCAGGGTAAAAACTTGAATCTAACACCTCGTAGCCGTTCAATTTAGCAAGTTCAGGTGTGCTCTGTAATTTCATTGCTATTTTAAGTCGCCAAATTGCACTTCCCCATCAAGACCCTGCCGATATTCCAAAGGATAGTTGCTTTGTGGACTGGTAATGTGACTTCACTGTTATCAGCCAAGTTTACAGACATAGCGTATTTGAAGGGTAAACCCAACAAGGCAACTGCTTCGGGAGGTAAGCAAAGATAATCTGTAAATCCTGTGTCTATGACAAACTCAATCATTAGATCTGAGCGGTGTGGAAACCGAAAAGCTATAGTTACAGTAGCGTGTCTGTTTTTTACAATGCCAGATATCACTTGTAAACACGCTCCATAACACCACCGAAAGAAGCCGCAACATTGTAACCAATTCGGATTCCAAATAGCCGAGCGTTGGGATTTTTTTCACTTAAAATTTTTGCTGCTTGCAACCCGGTTTTGTCAACTTCATAATTACCTGTTTCAATATCAATAATAACCATTTTTCCGATATTATCTTCCGTCTCTACTTGTTGGCGGATATTACTTTCTTATAGTTGCTTTGCAAGTCGCGCAACTTCTTCATGGCTTAGAAGGATGGTTTGCATAAATTAACTCCCGTTCGCTACACTGACTTCTAGGAACTCCTTCATAATATCCTAAAATTAAAAAGGGTAGCGATCGCTCATCTGAAAAAAGAGAGTGCGATCGCTCCTCTATAATTCCTCTTCTAAATCGTCTACAGTCAACGGTGCTTGTGCGCTATGGCGAACATATAAAACGTAAATTTTCGGATCTCGAATAGTAAATAGCACTCGGTACATATTTTTAGATTTTCCGTAAAGTAGTTGTCGAACTTCTTCAGGAAAAATTTCGTGTTCTATGGCTTTGGCACAGCGTTGGGGTTTTTCTTGAAGTGTTGAAATTGCATTCATTAATCCGCGAAACCAGCGATCTGCAAACTCAGGATTCCGTTCTCGATACCAACAGTAAGCTTGCTCGATTTGGCTTTCTGCAATTGGGGTAATTTCAACTTGAAATCTCATATTTCTGTTGCATTTCTTGGATGAAATCCCCGATGGCGCGAGTTTGCCCAGCATTGAGTTCCTCAAAACCTTGCTGAAGACCTGCGATCGTTTCTAGTTTCTCAATCAGCTGGCTGAGTTTAGTGGGATCGATTTTGCCCGGTTCTAGAAAGGTAACGAGAACTTGAGTGCGATCGCTCATGTTCTGCGGTAATTCACTGAGCTCGATTTGCCCATTTTGATAAATGCCTTCGATAGTTTTGAGCATGGCTGGTAGCAATTTATTCATGGATCTGACAAGATTTTATCCTATAAAATTATCATTCTGCTTGCTAAGTGCGGAAAAAGCGATCGCTCTTCAGAAAAAACCTATCATTCTGCTTGCTAATCATCGGATTATAATAATAGAAATAGATCGGATTGTGAACGAGCAAAAAATGACACAAATTACCACGACCGAATTACACCAAAATCTCCAGACTCTATTTATAGAGGTTGAACGTACCAAAATTCCTCTAACCGTCATCCATGAAGGAAAACCATTAGTGATTATCTATCCTGC
>JBAVZX010001013.1:0-6087 GCA_049589015.1 Phormidium sp.
TTCCTAGAGTTTCAACTGCACGGCGAATCGCATTTTCGGAGGTTTCCCAAGCTTCGTCAGAACCGATATATTTATCAGAAGCAGGGTCACGGAAACTCAGTCTGGCTTTGAAGTTTTTCAGTTGTAAACTCTTGAATACGGAAAGAATTAAATCTACTACATTCAAAAATTCTTCATCTAATTGTTCGGGGGTGACGAACAAGTGAGAATCATCAACGGTAAAGCCACGAACTCTGGTTAATCCGCCTAATTCTCCTGATTGTTCGTAACGATAAACTGTGCCGAATTCTGCCAAACGCATTGGCAATTCTCGATAGGAACGTAACTCACTTTTGTAAATTTGAATGTGGAAAGGACAGTTCATTGGCTTGAGAACAAATCCTTGTTCATTTGCCTTTGCTTCTTCGTCGTCCGCCATCATTGGGAACATATCTTCTTTGTATTTTTGCCAGTGTCCTGAAGTTTTGAATAAATCAACTCTGGCAATGTGGGGAGAGACGACTGATAAATAACCGCGTTTGACTTGTTCTTGTTTGAGAAAGTCTTCTAAGGTGCTTCTTAAAATTGTGCCTTTGGGAGTCCACATTGGTAAACCGGGGCCTACTTCATCGGCAAAGATAAATAGTCCGAGTTCTTTTCCTAGTTTACGGTGATCTCGGCGCAGTGCTTCTTCTTTGCGGCGTTTGTATTCTTCTAGTTGTTCGGGATTTTCCCAAGCGGTACCGTAAATTCTTTGCAGTTGCGCTTTGGTAGCATCGCCTCGCCAGTAAGCACCTGCAAGGCTTTCCAGTTCAATTGCTTGGGGGTTAATTTCGGCGGTGTTCTCAACGTGGGGCCCTGCACAAAGATCCCACCATTGCTCACCTAAATGATAAATGGTAATCGGTTCTTGTAATCCTTCGAGGATTTCTAGTTTGTAAGGTTCGTTGATTTCTTTGATGCGGCGTTCTGCTTCTTCCCGGCTGACTTCTTCCCGAATTACTGGCAATTTGCGGTTGATGATTTTAATCATCTCTTTTTTAATCGCTTTTAAGTCTTTTTCGGTGAATGGCTCTGGGCTGTCAAAATCGTAGTAAAATCCATTCTCAATCCAAGGGCCAATAGTCACCTGTGCTTTGGGAAATAGTTTCTGCACAGCCATCGCCATTACATGAGAGGTTGTGTGGCGGATTTTCTTGAGGGTTTCTGATTCGCTGGTGCGTGGTAAGTGGATTTTTACAGGTTTTTCCTGGGAATCGGGTGATTCTGAAATAACGGATGGCTGATTAACCATGAGAAAACTATCTTCAACTACTAAACAAATGTTTCGATCGGGAATGCTATTCCCCTCTAGCCTCTATCTTACCTGTGCAGCGGAGCTTCGGGGGCAAGGAGGCAGGGGGGCAGAGGGGAAGTTTAATTTTTACCCTTTCTTTCCTTCTGCCTTCTGCCCTCTGCCTTCCTGAAGAACTATTTAGAATTTGTTAAGAAATGTAAATGAAATTAAGGTTATGATTTAGTTAGATTAGTAATACTCGATTTCATGCTGAACTCTAACCTGCCAGAACCGGAATTGCTGAAAAGCCTGTTACAACCTTTACTGGACGATTTTCAGTATTGGTTTGGTCGATCGCGCACTTTTCTGGAAACAGAGGATCTACCTTTTTTGGAGTCTCAGCAGCAATCCGATTTGTTAAGTCGGGTGAAGCTGGCTCAAAATGAGGTAAATACAGTGCAGACAATGTTTCATGCTACTGGCAGTCAAGTTGGTGTGGAAACAACAACTCTGTTCCAGTGGCATCAGTTAGTCGCGGAATGCTGGAAGATTTCCATGCGGTTTCGGATGGAACGGGCGAATGAGCAGCAAAATGATTCTTAGATAATATGTTAAGGATCTCTGCTCAAAATAAAGTTTTGTTGTTGATTGCTTTATAAATCAAAGTACCGGAAAAAACTTTTTGACTAGGAGGAGGATTTCTATGTTGCACTTGCTTTACATATTAGCTTTTACTTGTTTGGCGTTTTTAGCTGTGGGTAATTTGATTCGGAATTTGATTCGGATTAGTGCGGATTATCAATACAGCACTTCTCCATATAATAGATCTTCTGCAAGTCAAAGGTCTAGTCGTCGCGATCGCCCTGTGCCACATCCTGAATTTCTTGATGATTCGGGTAATTTGATTGATGAACCTTTGCTAATTATGAAGTCGATCGCTGTTGAAGATGCCCGCCAAAAACTAGAATCCCTTTATGATAATCCTCCTGAAAATTCTGCTCCATAATCTTTAGTATGGTTGGAGTCAGGTTTAATAAAAGTTTAGGTAAAAAAATCCCCGTCTGGTTTTAGTTTTGACGGGGAGAACAATGGAGTGTTAAAACGGGCGAGGGGAACACTGAAGTGTTCACAACGGACGGGTTATTTTAGGGCGGAGATGTTGTTGAAAACCCAGTGTTTTTTGGGGGGGTTTTCTTTGTGTAGAATGGAGATTTTTTCTATTTCAACATCACAGGCAACTTGAGAAGGTAGTAGGGATTTTTGTACTTGAGTAATTTGTTCTTCTAGGGTTTGCCAAGAGGTTTCGGCTAGGTTTTCTAAGACTAAATGGGCGTTTCCTACTCGTTCAAGTGGCCCTAAACCTACTACTGACATTCCTCCTGCTTTAGCAGCTGTTACTCCAGCTTCGGCATCTTCGATTACTAAACATTCGCTGGGTGATAATTTTAATTGTAAGGCGGCGTGTAGGAAAGTGTCGGGTGCTGGTTTCGGTTTAATTACACTGTAACCATCGGCGATCGCATCCACTTGATCAAGAATACCCAAACGTTGCAAGACTTCTTTGGCATTTTTACTAGATGAACCGATGCCAATTCTAATGTTATTTGCTTTTAATTCAGCTAACAAATTGCCAATACCGGGTAACAAATCAGCGGGGGAAATGTTCTGCACAAATTCCAAGTAATAGCAATTTTTCCGCATCATCATTTGATGGAATTCTTCTTCGCTGAGTTGGCGATCGCCTAAAATATGCAACAATGATTCTCTTCTGGGTAAACCGCGTAAAGCTTCGTTAATTTGGCGATCGAAACTTAAACCTTCTTCATCAGCTAACCTTTGCCAAGATAGATAATGATACTCAGCAGTATCAGTAATTACGCCATCTAAATCAAAAATCACACCTTTGATTGTAGTTGGTTTAATGTCGAATTCATACAAGCGATCGCGCCATTGCAAACGGAACTTTAACCGCTTCCAACCTGCGGGTAATTTCGGTGTCGCAATTGGGCCATTTGCAGTTAATTTCACACCAGCAAAACCAAATATTGTTGCTTGCCAAACGCCACCAGCAGAAGCAGCATGAATGCCTTCATTAGCATTTCCCCGCACATCTTCTAAATCTACTAAAGCCGATCGCATAAAGTGAGTGTAAGCCTGATCCAACTTATCCAACTCACAAGCTAAAATAGCATGAATTGCTGGGCTCAAAGAAGAACCGTAAGTATGATCGGTGCGAGGTTCGTAATAATCCCAATTCTTTTGTAGAGTTTGGCGATCGTACTTGTCACGCAGCAAATACATCAACATTAAAACATCAGCTTGTTTGAGAACTTGTCGCGCATTTGCGCCTTCAACTCCCAAGATTGCTTGCATGGAACGAGTACGAGGTTCATAATCAGCTAAGTTGATATCTTCCCTCTGATAAAAACCCTCAAACTCTTCAATTAAACCTGTTTCTTTGTCATGCAAAATCAGAATTTTGTCGATGATATCTGCCCATTTTGCCAACTCAGTGGAAGTAATATTTAGTTGTGTTTCTAATTCCCTGGACAAATCAGGATATTCTTTTCGTAGCCAAGATAACACAGTAATAGCGGTTTGCAAATGCCATTGCACCATGCTATTAGTAAAAGCGCTATTATCGACGAGTTCGTGATTTTCATCAGGGCCAATCACATTTTTCAGTTCGTAACAATTGCGATCGCCATTCCACTCTACACAACTCGCCCAGAAATTCGCCGTATCTAAAATAATTTCTGCCCCATAATCGCGCATCCAATCATCATCTTCAGTAGTTTGCCAATATTGCCAAACTGCATAAGCCACATCAGAATTAATATGCAGTTCGCGATCGCCACACCAAATCCGAATCAACTCACCACTGGGAGTCGGAACCCAACGCGGAGTCACTTCTTCCCCAGTCGCCGCACTTTCCCAAGCATACATCGCCCCCGCATAACCCGCTGCTTTAGCTTTCTTTCTCGCCCCAGCTAAAGTATGGTAGCGATAAGTCAACAAATTTCGCGCCAACTCTGGTTTAGTAAAAATTAGGAAAGGAACCAGAAAAATTTCCGTATCCCAAAAAACATGACCTCGATAAGCAAAACCAGAAAGAGTTTTCGCCGGAATACTAACCCGATCATCATCCCTTGGCGCAACTGCCAAAATTTGAAATAAATTATAACGAACAGCTAACTGTGCTTTTCTATCGCCCTCAATTACCACATCACAACTTTGCCACTCTTGCTTCCAAGCTTGAATATGTAACTGACGCAGCATCTCATAACAGCTGTGTCCCGACTCCCAACCATAGAATAAATCTTTTAGTTTTTCCTGGGCAGTTTGGGCTGGATTTTTGCAATCCCTAGAAGTGAAAACAGTCACAATCTTTTCTATAGTTACAGTTTTTCCCGGTTGTGCCTGAAAACAGGTCGTCACCGTAGGATAACCCTGACAACCCAAAGTTCCCAGCAATGTATTTTCACAAGAAACGCCCAGATGCGTCGCCATTCCTAATTCAATATTTGTCTGGCGGCTACGCATCCGCAACCACGCACTATTATTATGGATGCCTTGATCTAACCAATTCCAATGCCTTACACCTTGATTATCAGCATAGCCATTCAAACTCGCTTGGACTTCCACCAAACCAGAAAAATTAACAGGTGTAATTAAACAGCGAATTGCTAAGACCTGCCGATCTGCTAAACTGGCGAAACGTTCAAATTGCAAATTTACTATATGTCCTGCTGGACTGCGCCAAGATACGCGACGTTGCACTAATCCTTGGTTTAAGTCAAGCCGACGCTCATAATCTAACACTTCACCTTGGTCGAGGCGAAAGCGTTCTCCCGCCAACCAAATAGTCAAAGGTAGCCAATCAGGGCAGTTAACTAACTCTGTATGTACTACAGCTACATCATCATAAATGCCGTGAATGAAGGTGGCTGGCAAATCATTGAGATAACCTTCTTCAAAACTGCCACGAGTTCCCAAATAACCATTACCCAAGGTAAAAACTGTTTCTTGATGGTGCAGCTGTTTGGGATTAAACTGAGTTTCCACTACAGTCCAGTGGTCGGCATTAGCTGAAGTTGGTTTTACAGAGGGTCTACTGAGTGTTTGCATTTTGGAATAATTGCTTACTCGGAAGCTGTCTAACTGTACAAAGAAAAATTGAGCGCAAAAACATCCTCACACCCGCCTTGTACGCTGGCTTTGCTTTGTCGCACCCAGTTTCAACAATGCGGGAAAAACAAGAAAGATCAAAGCTTTGGCTCTTCTCCTCTTAGAATCCCCCTAGAGAGGTAGAAGATCGCTATGGGTAGAAAAATTGATGCGAAAGAATACATTTTTTAATATAAGTACAAGATTGTAAATAATTATTGGAGGCTAACAGAACAATTAGAGGTAATGCTGCGTCCTACATACTAGCCACAACTACGAGAGAACCAGATTGTTATATTCAGGAAGCCGTTAAGATTAAATTAATAGCTCCTCAGTTAAGTATCAAAATTTGCAATTACCAAGCCGGAAAAATGCCAAATTCATTAATGTATAGCGAAGATAACTTCGTCGTCCTAGAAACTAATCAGCAAGAACAATTCCTCACTGCCTCTGAATTACTAGAAAAGCTGAAAAACATTTTGGCCCAGCGACAAGATGATTTACCCAGAGATTTACAGAAACTTTCAACTTTAGAAGCACAAGCCCAGCATTTACTCAATACCTATTACGAATTTGATCTAGGCCCCGGACAATATTTACAATGGTATGCCGTCCGCTTGGAGAAATGAGTAGGGGCGTACCTGTGTGTACGCCCACCTGTGTGT
>JBAVZX010001014.1:0-4525 GCA_049589015.1 Phormidium sp.
TGGGGAGATGGGGAGATGGGGAGATGGGGAGGTGGGGGGAAGGTTGATTTATTTGGATAGTTTTAATCAGTTAGTAGCGGGGGAATATTTAGTAGGGGAAAGGGTGCTTTTTACTGTGGGGTATAAAGTTTTGCCTTTGTTTAGGGATTGGCATGAGCGATCGACTTTATTCGCCAGAGTTTTACCTGCTACTACTTCTATTGCAGCAGCTTTAGCAGCTGGTTTTACCCAAGATAAATTATTTGCCATTCGTCCCCCAATTCCGATTAATTTAGAAAGAGAACTTTGGCAACATTGGCAAATTTCAATGGTAGTAACTAAAGCTTCTGGTACTCCAGGGGGAGAGGATGTTAAACGGCAATTAGCAGCAGAATTAGGAGTTACTTTAGTAATAATTGAACCGCCAATTATCACTTATCCTCAACTTACTAGTGATTTGGGGGAAGCGGTAGCATTTTGTCAACAACACTTGAAAAGTCAAAATGTTTAGGATTCAGATAACATGGAAGAATTACTCGCATTAAAACAATTGTTGCATCAGGGCAAAATATCGGAAGCTCTGCTAATTGTAGAAGAATTAGAGGAAATGAGTAAATCTGATAAACTCAATAAAATTTTTAGTTTCGGCATTATTTTATTGTTACATTTAATCAAACAATCAGCCGAAAATCGTACTACTAAATCTTGGGAGACTTCAATACTTAATTCAGTTAAGCAAATTCAACGCACTAATAAGCGACATAAAGCCAAGGGCAATTACTTAACTGAAGAAGAGTTATTAGAAACTTTAGAAGATGCTTATGATTCTGCTTTGAGAGATGCAGCAATAGAAGCTTTTGAAGGACGTTATGAACCTGAAGAAATTGGGGAAATGGTAAAGCGAGAGGAGATTATTAAAAAGGCAATGGATTTGATTTTAGAGTGAATATGTTATTTATTAAAAAACAGCAAATACTTTCAGCAATCAATAACCTACCGATCGCCTTATTTACATTACTCCTGTACTTCAAAAAGATATCGAGGTAACATTGATTGGCGAATTATTGACTGTAAAGTACCAATTTTTATTTCTGAGTAATTTGGTACAGGAACAGTGACAGTTGTATCAGGTAATTTGCTTTGCATAATAATGTGGCTACCACGCTGTCGGACTGGTACAAAGCCATTGTCTGCCAAAATTTTACAAACTTCTGCTGCTGATAAAACCCGTAGTTTACCCAATACTCACCTCTACACGAGTTACAAAAACTTCTGTATGTAAACGACGCTGAACTTCTGAAACATCAGCAGTTTCAAAAAATAATTCTAAGGCTTCAATAAGATTTTGCTGTGCTTCTTCTACAGTGCTACCTTGACTAGCAATATCTAATTCAGGGCAAAATGATACATATTCATTGCCTTCTCGTTCAATAATTGCAGTAAATTGCTGTGTTCTATTCATAGTTTTTAGCTTAAAGGTCGGAGGATACTTCCAACAATAACCATTTTATTCTATTTTCTCTAAAGTGCGATCGCCATTCCATCAGCACGAGGTTCCGAACCAGCAATAAATACATCATTTTCACGCAAGATAATTTGACCTTTACCAAACAAAGATGTATTTTTAGTTACCCGCACTTCATGACCTTTTGTTAATAGTAATTCAGCTACTTTTGGCGAAACATTTTCTTCTAATAATACTCTGTTTCCAGCTACAAAAAACCATCGGGGAGCATCTAAAGCAGCTTGAGGATTCATCTGATAATCTGCCATATTTAATATTACTTGTAAATGTCCTTGGGGTTGCATTGGCCCTCCCATAACTCCAAAGGGGCCTAATGGTCGATCGTCTTTAGTTAAAAATCCCGGAATAATAGTATGAAAAGGACGTTTTTCGGGAGCAATTTGGTTAGGATGTCCAGCTTCTAAAGTAAAACCTAATCCGCGATTATGCAAAGCAATTCCAGTTTCAGGGATTAATATTCCACTACCAAATCCTTCAAAATTAGACTGAATAAAAGAAACCATTAATTCCCCGTCTGCTGCTGCTAAATAAACAGTTCCACCTTTAGGAAGTCCAGGTTCAGCTAAGGGAATTGCAGTTTCACTTATTAAATTTCGGCGTTCTGTTGCGTAATTTTTATCTAATAAAGATGCGATCGGTATTTGCATAAACCGCGAATCAGCAACATAACGATGAACATCAGCAAATGCTAATTTCATCGCTTCAATTTGTAAATGATAACTCTCTCCAGATTCACGGGGATATTTAGCAATATCAAAACCTTCTAAAATATTTAATGCCATTAAAGTAGCAATTCCTTGTCCGTTGGGGGGAATTTCCCAAACAGTTAAATCACGGTAATTTGTAGAAATTGGTTCTACCCAATCTGCTAAATGACTCGCTAAATCTTCTGTGGTTAAAAACCCGCCTGTATCCGCCGCAAAGTTAGCGATTTTTTGAGCAATTTCTCCATTGTAAAAGCTTTCGCCGCCAGAATTTGCGATCGATCTCAAAGTCCTCCCATGCAACTCACTCCCCCAAAATTCTCCCGCTTTCGGTGCGCGATTTTTGGGAAAAAATACTTGTTTAAAATGTTGAAATTCAGGACGATTTAAAGGTAAAAATATTCTTTCTGCACGTTGCCAAGCTTGTGCTGTCACCGGAGACACAGGAAAACCATTTTCAGCATAGCGAATTGCCGGAGAAAATAGCTGTTCAAAAGGTAATTTTCCCCAACGTTCCCATAACTTTCGCCAAGCAGAAACCGCACCGGGAACTGTTACAGGCAACCATCCATTTGAGGGGATTTCTGTTAAGTTTGTAAATGCTGCTAAAGGGAGAGATTTGGCGCTTTTTCCTGAAGCATTTAAACCGTTTAATTTACCATCCCAAACGATCGCAAAAGCATCAGAACCTATGCCGTTAGAGGTGGGTTCTACTACGGTTAGTGCGATCGCCATTGCGACAGCTGCATCTACCGCATTTCCCCCAGCTAATAACATTTCTATTCCTGCTAAAGCTGCGAGGTTTTGACTCGTCGCCACAGCACCTCGCTTTCCCATTATTACTTTTCTTTGTGATGGGTAAGGGTAGTTTGTTAAAGGTAGTTCGTTGTTCATAGTTGAGGGTTAATTAGCAATTTTGTTTGAGTTGGGAAATGAATTTTTTTGAACCACAGAGACGCAGAGGACGCAGAGGAAAGAAACAGAGAAGTTCACGATTCATTTAGGATTGCTAGGTTAATTACTTTTTAACTATGAACAAGAAGCTTTGGTATTATTTACCTCCATAAAAGAAAGCAATTTCTTTGTCTTTCAAAGGTGCAAAACCTGCATCAATCAGCTTTTGGTTGAGTTCATCTTGGGGAATGTGTTTTGCGCCAATTCTGACAATTCGCGATCGCATAGTATTGCTAACTCCGCTACGTTGTCTCCCCGCCTCCAATCCCATAACTTGATTATAAAGATCTAATTTTTCGGCAGGAATGGGAGAACCATCGAAATCTATGCCTTTAGCAATAGCTTGATCGATCGCATCTGCACCTGTAGTACTGGTTGATTCGGGAGTAGTTTCTGGAGACATGAGAAAGTAGCAATTAACGACAGGAATATTTTACCAGAATTAGGATCTCTATATTTTGGTTGATGTTTAATTTGGCATTGTTAACACAACGACTTCAGTCGTTGTCTGTTGTAGCGACTTCAGTCGTTGTCCGTTGTAGCGACTTCAGTCGTCTACTTGTTAAATAAGAACACTGAAGTGTTCACAACGAACTAATTTTTTTTACCATTCCATCTTGAAAAACTAATAATTCTCCCGGTTTAATTTGCGTCCAAACTTCATTATCAGTCAAAGGAGTAGTGGCAATAATTGCCACGCGATCGTTCAGAGTAGTCAATTTTTGAAAATCTACTGTAACATCTTGATCGATTAAATGAGCAGCAGCAAAAGGCGCTTGACGGACAATGTACCAAAGATTAGTCGAACAATGAGCAAAAAACTCGGAACCATCCGAAAGTAAATAATTAAAAGTTCCCTTTTCTGCTAAACTTGCTGTTACTTCCTTTAACACTGGATAAAATTCTGCCAAAGGGGGTTTAACTTTCGGAAAATGCGATCGCAATTCATTCAAAATCAAACAAAAAGCTTTCTCACTATCCGTCTCGCCAACTGCGCGATAAAACCCCTCATTTTCGGGATTAAAATTTTCTAAATTCCCATTATGGGCAAACACCCAATATTTACCCCAAAGTTCACGCCGAAAAGGATGACAATTTTCTAAAGCAACTTCCCCTTGCGTCGCTTTCCGAATATGAGCAATTACATGAGTAGAATGAATCGGATAACATCTGACTACATCAGCAATTGGCGAAGCAACAGCAGGTTTAGGATCTAAAAAAATCCGACATCCCAAACCTTCAAAAAAAGCAATCCCCCAACCATCTTGATGAGTATCTGTTCTTCCCCCTCTAGCAGAGAAACCTTCAAAGGAAAAACAGATATCCGTCGGTACATTGCAGTTCATTCCCAAGAGTTGACACA
>JBAVZX010001015.1:0-5975 GCA_049589015.1 Phormidium sp.
AGCAATTGGTAAGCACGTTGAAACTGAACAAGCAAGAGTTTCTGTTCCGGTAGAAAAAGAACGAGTTATTATTGAACGAAATACACCGATGGATGCAGGGAAAACAGTTACTCCGGGCGAAGCTAACTTCCGTGAAGGAGAAGTAGTACGCATGGAAATTTATGAAGAAACTCCTGACATTCATAAAGAAGCTTTTGTGCGGGAAGAAGTGACGATTAAGAAAGTAGTCGATCGGGATACAGTAGATCGGGAAGAAACAATTCGTCGGGAAAGATTAGATATCGATACTGATGGTAATCCCATGATCGATAACTCCGATCGCATTTGAGCAACTTTTACTGGCAAGTTGTCAAATTATTAACTGAAATGAGCGCTTAAAAACTACTCAGGCGGGGCAAAACAAAGCTCTGCCTATAGTTTTAAATAGCCTTTGATTGATTTAAAATGGAGCAAATAATGGACAACCAAACTTCGGCGAAAAACCCGGAAACTAGCACACACAATTTACGAGCTAAAGCTTTGTTGGATAAGTTGAAAAGCAAGCTAAACAACTTCCGAGTATTGGATCATAAAGGATTGCAAATCGGCCTAGTTAAGGATATTTATTTGAGTAACACTCGCCAAATTCACTTACTTATATCCGCAACAGATTTGCCTGATTCTCAAACATTTTCCATGACAAGTAATCAGATTCAGCAAGTAGATTACCCGCAACAAGCAATTGTAACGAGTATTGACAAATCAGAAATTCAGACAATTCTGACATCTGCCCAAACTCAAACAGTAAGCGAAGAATTCAGCCAACCAAGTTTACCTGATAGCTATATGAATGAGGAAGATTTCTCAGATTTTTCGACAACATCTGTTGTCGAAGAAGAAGTAATTCGTCTACTAGAAGAAAGATTAGTTATTAATCATCACAAACGTAAAGTAGGCGAAGTAATTGTGCGTAAAGAAATCGAAACTCGTATGGTAGAAGTGCCAGTACAATATGAAAAACTGATTGTAGAACAAGTTAGTCCCGAATCAAAAATAATAGCTGAAATTGATTTTGGTCAACAAGAATATAGCACAACTACAGCTAATAAAACTAGCTCTAACCAAACTAGCATCAACACTGTAAAAGGGGAATTTGTTTCTCCTAAAACTGCCAGTCTTTTATTAGATGCTATTGATAAACAAAAGCATCATGCTTGTCAATTGGTGCGAGTAGAAATTGTCCTGGAAAATTCCGAAAATCAAAGAATTTATCAGGATTGGTTCGATCGCTGTTCTGGTACATAAACTTATCTGCAAAGCAATAACAAACTCGACAAAAAAATATCGATGGGGCATAAAGTTTTACCATAAAATAACTTAAATGCCCCATTTTTACCTGGGAAGACAGAACAATTACTAGTCCAGATGGGTTAATCATGATAGAATCAGTATGATTAAGTGTCAAACATGGGCAGAAGCAAACATACTAAAAATCAGTTGCGTATATCTGGGATTTCCTAGCAAAAGCACCTCCATGAGTTGTTTGTTTCGCAAAAATACTTACCAAATTTGGCTTTTAAGTATAAAACTTTTGCAATGAAAATAAAGCAAGTACTTCGCGAATTATAAAAAAAGGAGATAACTTTTAATTAATGTTTACCCCTCCCCGTCCTCCACTAGTAAACACTCGCGTCAGTCACGCTGATTACGTCCGTAGTCTTAGCATTACTCCCGACGGACAAAGTTTAATTACTGGTAACTCCCAGGACATTAGAGTTTGGCATTTAATAAATGGTAAATTGCTTCGGATTCTCAAAGGACATTTAGAACCTGTGCGATCGCTTGCTATTAGTCCTGGTGGTAAGATTTTAGCCAGTGGTAGTAACGATAATACTATTAAAATTTGGTGCTTAGAAAACGGGAGTTTATTGCGGACTCTCACGGGTCATTTTGGCGCAGTTTTGGCTTTAAAAATTAGTTCCGATGGTCAAACTTTAGTCAGCGGTAGTAATGATAATAGCCTGAAAGTTTGGAACTTAAAAGAGGGGAAATTACTGCGAAATCTTACAGGACATTCTAGTTCAGTAATGGCAGTTACTCTGAGTCCAGATGGAGAAAATATCATCAGTGGTAGTTTTGATAATACTATTAAAATTTGGCAAACCACCAATGGCAAAATGCTTCGTAGCATCAAAGCACATTGTAATTGGGTAGCTTCCTTAGTAATGAGTCCTGATGGTCAAACCTTTGCCAGTGGTAGTTCTGACCAAACAATTAAAATTTGGCAATTTAAAACTGGTAAATTGCTAGCTACTCTTAAAGGTCATTCTAATTGGGTAGATGCACTGGCAATTAGTTCTGATGGTAAAACTTTAGTTAGTAGTGGTTCTGATCAAACAATTAAAATTTGGCAATTAGGAAAAGATGGCAAACCACAAACATCACCACTATATAATTTAACTGGTCATAGTGGGGCAATTTTATCTTTAGCAATTAGTCCCGATAATCAGACTTTGGTTAGTAGTAGTGATGATAACACCGTAAGATTTTGGCAATTAAATAGTGGTAAATTGCTGCGAACTCTCAGTGGTAAAGATAACAGTTTGTTTTATTCTTTTACCAGTTCTGAGAAACCAGCTATGTTGAGTGATGATGACGACAGTACAATTAGAATGTGGCGTGTGCGATCGGGAGATTAAAATTGGGAAGCAGGGGAGCAAGAAAACTCTCTAATCACAACAGAAAATTTAACCAGAAAACCCACTCCACAAACTGAAAACTCTGTTAAATTGAGGTTTTTAGCAAATTTTGGTCAGCCATAAAATCTCTGAATCTGATTAACTACGAACAACAACAACAGTAAAGCAAGCTAAAGCTTTCAGTAATAAAATACATAGCGGACAAACTCAAAATTGTCCGCTTTCTACCTTCACTTTAAACTTGGACGATGTTGCATCCAGGGTTTAGCAGCTTCAATTTGGGCGGCTAAAGAAATTAAAGTTGCTTCCGCTGCTGGACGACCTACTAATTGTACTCCCAAAGGTAAACCTGTAGCTGAATTAAAACCCATCGGAATCGCAATAGATGGTTGTCCACTAGCATTAAAAGGCGGACAAGGTGCTGCCCAATTAATGATTTTTGCCAAAGTTTCTTCAACGGGTAATTCTGCCCACTCACCAACGCGAATTGTGGGGTGCATAAACACAGGTAATACCAAAACATCAAAGTTATCAAAAAAGGCAACAATGCGCCGTGCAATTATTTGCATTTGCGCCACAGCTTGCAAATATTCGCCTGTAGTACAGCTATTTTCTGCCAACCATTTATTAACTTTATCTAAGGCGGCTGAAGGAATTCCCGCAGCTACTACGCCTGATTGCCAAACTAATCGAAATGGTTCGACTAAACCATTAAAATCTGGGCAAGCTTCCGTAACTTTGTGACCCATTTCTGCCAAAAGTTGTACGGTTTCTAATACTGGTTTTTGACAGATTGGATCGGCTTCACCCAAGGGTAAAAGGGTATTAGAAAAAGCGATTTTTAAACAACCAGGATTTTGCTTAGTTGCGGCAAGAAAAGAGGGATTTGGATCTTGTAACCAATAGGGATCTCCGGTAATATAACCGGACATGACATCGAGTAATGCTGCGGCATCTGCTACAGTATGTGCGATCGGACCATTAACAGCAATTCCACTTAATCGATCGCCCACAGGTGCATAAGAAACTCGACCTCTAGAAGGCTTAATTCCCACCACACCGCAACAATTTGCTGGTCCCCGAATTGAACCACCACCATCGGAACCTTGCGCGATCGCACATAACCCCGCTGCCACCGAAGCCGCTGCACCACCACTCGATCCACCAGCAGTATATTCTAAATTCCAAGGGTTTCTTGCTGGCGGAAAACCTAGCGGTTCTGTATAAGGTAAAGAACCTAATTCCGAAGTAGCAGTTTTACCCAAAATCGTAAAACCAGCTGCTTTAATTTTGCTGACAATTCCATCATCATAAGTAGCAATTTGATCCATTAAAACTGGCGTACCATAAGTACAACGAACACCCGCTACAGAAGTCAAATCTTTAATCGAAATTGGTACGCCAAAAAAAGGTGGTAAATCTGACTTACTTACTACCAATTTCTCAGTTTTCGCCTTCGCATCAGCTAACGCTTCCTCTGCTGTTACAGTAAAATAACTCCCTAATTGTGGGTTTAAACTTTCGATACGCGACAAATAAACCTCAACCAATTCTAAAGGCGAAATTTCACCTTTTTTAATTAGTTGCGCTTGTTCTAAAGCCGGAGTAAATGCTAAATCAATTGTATTCATGGTTCAAAAATTCAGGTTAGTTGTGAACACTTCAGTGTTCCCCAATCGTGCTAAAGCACCTACAACAAACATTAGGTTAGTTGTGAACACTTCAGTGTTCCTAGATAGTGCTAAAGCACCTACAACAGACATTTATTAACATAATACGTGATTCAGGAAATTACGCCATAATTTTATTCCCTGTGGTTCCTGATAATTTTGAGGCAATAAAAACGATCGGCACTCCCCCACGCAAAGCATAAATTGCTACTCCTTTTTTTAAAGGCATTAACTCACCTTCCGCAGTTCCCAATTTGCCTTCAGGAAAAATCAACATCCCATTTCCACGAGATAATATACCTTGAATAATTCTGTCTAATCTTCTCAGTGTTTGTAGAGATTTACCATTAGGAACATCTTGCGCGATCGCATCTGCCAAACCAACTAAATCCTCTCTATCTTTCCGCACACCTTCAATAACTGCTAACTCTTCTTTCCACAAACGATCCAAAGGAATAACACCACCATTCAAACTCAGAAATACTCGTTTCCACCACTTATTATAAAGAGTCCGAGCATCACCTAAAATGTAATAAAAAGGATTTGCCGGAATTGACGCAAGAATCAGAAAAGGATCGAAATGACTGAGATGATTCGGCGCTAAAATTGCCGGAACTTGGGGGATTCTTTCTGGGTATTCAACTTTTACCCGAAACAAAGAATGGATAATAGTTCTGATTAGTAACCGCCGCAATTCACCATTTAGTTGTTTGTGGGAATTACCTTGAGAGATCGCTTCTGCATTTGTCAAAGATTCTTCCACAGATGCGATCGCTTCCCGATCTCGCGCCGCCGCTAAACCTTCTTCAGCCCGTTGAATAATCGCATCTGTCACTGGTGGAAGAAAAATTTGCTGACGATCATTTTTTGAACTAATTGAACTCTCATCTAAGCTAGTATCCATACCAGTTTATTGCCTAATTAACTTAGCTGCATCACACTTTAGATGAGAGTTTAGCCAACTTTAAAATTTGAGTTGACAGTTTACCTACCGTCCCGTTTAAACTTCTTTATAGCAAAGTAAAATCGTACTTTTCCGTCAGTGAGAGTGGACAATTAACCAACTGTCATACCAAATCCGGTTTAAATATCCCCGCTATTATTTAGTCCGCGTAGGCGGACTTTGTTTGTGTAGTAGCGATTTCAATCGCCCAATCATAAGTAAATAACCCGGATTTGGTATTAGTATCATGCAAAATTTCAATTCCCTATTCCGCAAAAAAAAGAGGGGGAAATCCCTCCCACCCTCCGAGTAACTTTTGCTTGTCACTGAAATTAAACTTGCGAGCGATCGGTCAAAATTTCATAACCATCTTCCGTCACTAATACTGTATGCTCAAATTGAGCCGAAAGCGCATTATCCGCAGTAACCGCCGTCCACTTATCGCGCAAAGTGCGAGTAAACCTAGAACCAGCATTTACAATTGGTTCGATCGCCAAAGTCATCCCCGCCCGTAATTTTACATTCGGCATTTCCCGAGTGCGGAAATTAAACACCGAAGGTTCCTCATGCAAATTTCGACCTACACCATGTCCGGTAAAATCTTCCACAATACTAAATCCATTCGCTTCCACATGATCTTGAATTGCACCAGCAAGATCCAGTAAATAATTACCAGCTTTAACT
>JBAVZX010001016.1:0-5516 GCA_049589015.1 Phormidium sp.
GGATTACTGGGACTATTAGGCGTTTTAGGGGACGTTTTAGGAGGCTATGGAATTGAAGAGATTCTCAAAATCGTTTATCACGAACGGAGCAAAAATGAATCTGTAACCTCTCTGCTGCAAGAAATTAGTACTCTACCAATTAAAGATGAGCTAAAAGCCAAAATTACAAATCATCTTGTCCCAGAAACCAGCAGTGATTCTACGTCAGAACCAAGAGTGGTAGAAATTGTTGAAGACTAATTTACAGCAATGGTGGTTGTAAGGTTTAGTGACGGGAGTTGAGAGGTAAATCAGGAAATATATGACTTTTAATCGGTTAAAGTCATATTTATTTTGCCTTCAAATAATTAAATCATCAATTCCTTAATATTGGTTACTTTAGATTTAGAAAAATCTTCAATCTGAACCAAATTTAAATTTGATGATTTAGGAACATAACTTAAGTTATACCAACTCCCAACCCGCAATCACATTTATCTTACTAATAAATTTCTTGTATTCATGGGATTGGTTTATTGTATGTCAAATAACCTTTTCATGAATTATAATATTCTGGCATTTTGCTAAGAATTTGAGACAATAATTACGGAAGAAATGAAATATTTAGACCTCTTAAAGAATATGGAAAAGATTGTGATTGGATCTATTGATTCTCCTGATGCTTTTTCTGCTTTAACAGAGCAGGAGCAACATAAAATATTAGTGGAGTGGAATGATACAAAGGTAGATTATCCTAAACATTTGTGCATCCATGAATTATTTGCAGCACAAGTGGAAAAAAAACCTGACAATATTGCCGTTGTTTTTAAGGAGGAACAAATTACTTATCAAGAATTGAACCAGCGATCGAACAAAGTAGCCCATTATTTAAAATCTTTAGAAGTAGTCGCAGAAGTTTTAGTAGGAATTTGTGTTGAGCGATCGCCAGAAACGATCGTAGGATTATTAGGAATCCTCAAAGCAGGTGGTGCATACTTACCTCTAGATGCAACATACCCTCAAGAACGTCTGAACTTCATGCTCTCAGACTCACAAACGCAGATAATATTAACTCAACAAAAATTCGTTGAACAATTTACTAGAAGCGGGGTAAAAGTAGTTTGTCTAGATACTGATTGGGAATCGATCGAACAACAGAGCCAAGAAAATCCTCACAGTGAAGTAACATCAGAAAATCTAGCTTACGTAATTTATACATCAGGATCGACCGGAACACCAAAGGGAGTAGCTGTACCACATCGGGCTGTTAATCGATTAGTATGTAACACTAATTATGTCCAATTAGAAAGTAGCGATCGCATTGCCCAAGCCTCAAACTTCTCCTTCGACGCAGCTACCTTTGAAATTTGGGGTGCGCTCCTGCACGGTGCTAAGCTAGTAATAATTCCTCAGAATATAGTACTTTCCCTTCAGCATTTCGCAACTTGTATCCGCGAACAAAAGATTAGTGTATTATTTTTAACTCCAGCCTTATTTAATCAGTTAGCCAGTATTGTTCCTCAAGCATTTAAAGACCTGCGTAACTTACTAATTGGTGGTGATGCTCTCGATCCTAAATCAGTCAAAACAGTTCTGAAGAATGGGCCGCCACAGCGATTAATAAATGCTTATGGGCCAACTGAAAACACAACATTTTCTTGTTGGTATTTGGTAGAAAATATAGCAGAAGATGCTACAAATGTGCCGATCGGTCGCCCAATTTCCAACACCCAAATTTACATACTAGACTCTAAACTACAACCAGTTCCCGTTGGTATTCCCGGCGAATTATATATTGGTGGCGACGGTTTAGCAAAAGGCTATCTAAATCGCCCAGAAATAACAGCAGAAAAATTTATTATCAATCCCTTTTCCAATTCAAACTCTAAAATTCAAAATTCAAAACTATATAAAACAGGAGACTTAGCTCGTTTCTTACCAGACGGGAACATTGAATTTTTGGATCGAATTGATAATCAGGTAAAAATTCGGGGTTTTCGGATTGAATTAGGAGAAATAGAAGCCCTTTTGACTCAACACCCCGATGTACAACAAGCCGTAGTTATTGCCCGTGAAGACATCCCTGGTAACAAGCAGCTAGTTGCCTATATTGTGCCAAATCAAAAACTTGAGGCGGTGAATCCTAGCATCAAAAGTTTCCTTGAAGAAAAGCTGCCCAATTACATGGTACCAACAGCCTTTGTGATGCTCGACTCCTTGCCCCTTACTCCTAATGGTAAAGTCGATCGCCACAATCTTCCAGCACCCAACTACACAAACCCCAACTTAGAAACCTTTGTTGCACCACGTAACTCAACCGAACAAAGACTAGCACTGATTTGGACTCAACTACTCAGACTAGAACAAATAGGAATCAACGACAACTTTTTCAATCTTGGTGGTCATTCCCTAATTGCCGCCCAAATGCTTTCTCGTCTGCGCGAAGTTTTCCAAGTTGAATTACACTTTGACCAAATCTTTAAAAACCCCACCATCAGCAGTCTAGCGCAACTCATTACACAAAACCAAAACACCCAAAAATGGGAACGTCCCCCCATCAAACCGATTCCCCGTGAAGGACTCTTGCCCGTCTCCTTTGCCCAAGAAAGAGTTTACTTCATCCAGCAACTAGCCCCGGAAAGCAGCGCCTACCAATTCCAGGCAACCATGAGATTTAAAGGACAACTCAATGTAGACATATTGCAAAAATGCCTCGACGAGATTGTATTGCGTCATGAAATTTTTCGCACCACGTATCCAGCAGAGAATGGACAGCTATTTCAGGTAATCCACCCACACCAACCAATCAGCTTTACAACACTTGACCTCCAGACATTTCCTGAACCAGTGCGGGAAGCAGAAGCTCAACGCCTAGTTGAAGCAGAAGTGCAAAAACCCCTTGAGATGACTCAACTCCCCTTAGTCAAGTGGGTTTTGTTGAAATTGAGCGAACAAGAACATCTCTTGATACATATTGAACATCACATAGTTCATGATGGTTGGTCGTTCAATGTGTTTCTGGGCGAGTTAATAGAACTTTATCAAGCCTTTTCGTTGGGTAATCCTTCCCCGCTGACTGAACCAGCGTTGCAGTTTGTAGACTTTGCCCATTGGCAACGAGAGTGGGTCAAAACCCCCGAAGCCAACGCCCAATTAGCTTATTGGCAACAGAAGTTATCCGGCAGTTCACCTTTATTAGAATTACCCTTAGACCGCCCCCGACCGACAGAGCAAACTTATCAGGGCGATCAAATTCGGGTAGAACTGCCTATTGACTTGTGCGAATCTCTTAGAGTTCTCAGCCGTCGAGAAGGTGTCACATTATTTATGACAATGTTGGCAGCTTTTCTGGTAATGTTGCACCGCTACAGTAGGCAAGACGATATTTGCATCGGTAGTGCTGTTGCTAATCGGCGGATGCAGGAGGTAGAAAAGTTAATTGGCATGATGGTCAATAACTTAGTTTTACGCACCGATTTGTCAGGTAATCCCACATTTCGGGAGTTACTTAGTAGGGTGTTACAAGTAACTTTGGAAGCATACTCTAATGAAGATTTACCTTTTGATAAGGTGGTGGAAGTTCTTAAACCAATACGGAATCTGAGTTACAATCCTCTGTTTCAAGTAATGTTTAGTTTCCATGATTCTTCCATGCCGGATTTGAGTCTTCCAGGGTTGGACATTAGCTTGCATGAACCTATTAGCAACAAATCAGCGAAGTTTGATTTGGATTTTCTGGTAATACCACGTTTTGAACAAAGTGTGCAGAACGGAGCTAAAACAAAAGCTAAGGGAATTACGTTAGTTTTAGAATACAACAGCGATTTGTTTGATGCTGCCACAATCGAACGAATGCTGGAGCAATATCAAGTTTTACTAGCAGGAATTATTGCTAATCCAGAACAACAAATTTGTCAGTTACCATTACTAACGACAAGTGAGCAACAGTTATTAGAGTTATGGAATCAAACTGAGACTCAGTTTAATTGTAATCTGTGTATTCATCAATTATTTGAGACTCAGGTAGAAAAAAATCCTGATGCTATAGCTGTTTGGCAGTTAGGTCAACAATTAACTTACCGCGAATTGTGCGATCGCGCCAACCAACTAGCACATTATTTGCAAAGTTTGGGAGTCAAACCAGAAACCCTTGTGGGAATCTGTGTTGAGCGTTCCTTAGATATGATAGTCGGTTTACTCGGCATTCTCAAAGCCGGAGGTGCATATATTCCCCTTGACCCAGCCTATCCCAAAGAAAGAATAACTAGCATTATTGAAGATACACAACTGAGCATATTGTTGACACAAGAAAGATTTCAGACAAAATTACCAAATTACACTGGAAAAACCATTTGTTTAGATCGAGATTGGTCAATTATTGCTCAACAAAGTGCCACTAATCCGATTAGTAATGTTCAATTACAGAACCTTGCTTACATTATTTATACCTCTGGTTCCACAGGTAAACCCAAAGGAGTAATGATTGAACATCAGTCATTGATCAATTTTGTCATGACTGCGATTCAAGAATATGGAATTAACGAATCTGACAAGATTTTACAATTTGCCTCCATCTGCTTTGACGCATCCATTGAAGAAATTTTCCCCAGTCTTGCAGTCGGCGCAACCTTAGTATTACGCACCGAAGAAATGCTACACTCTGGCGAAGAATTTTGGCGCTGTTGTCAAGAATGGCAATTAACAGTTTTGGATTTGCCCACAGCTTTTTGGCATCAGTTAGTAGGGGCGGGTTTAGTAGATCAATCTGCAATCACAACAAAAAAAATCAGCACAAAACCCGCCCCTACCCCTCAAGATTTGCGAATTCCTAAAAATCTCAGAGTAGTAATTATTGGGGGAGAAGAAGCACATCTAGAAAAAGTCAAACATTGGCAAAATATTATTACCCATTCCACCCAACCACCCCAATTATTTAACAGTTACGGGCCAACAGAAGCAACAGTTGTCACCACTCTACAACGTTTGAATTTTGCAACAGATAGCTTTGTTTCTAATGGACGACCAATTAGCAATGTTCAGGTTTATATTTTGGATCAATATTTACAACCTGTGCCAATCGGAGTTCCCGGAGAATTGCACATTAGCGGCGCTGGATTAGCCAGAGGATATTGGCAACGCCCAGATTTAACTCAGCAAAAATTCATCCCCTTTGTCAGAAGCAGAGGTGCAGGGGAAACAACTCAAAACTCCCCTCTACGACTTTACAAAACAGGGGATTTAGCACGATTTCGCACAGATGGCAGCTTAGAATATCTTGGTCGAGTTGACGGTCAAGTAAAAATTCGCGGTTTCCGCATTGAGTTGGGAGAAATCGAGACGGTGCTGAGTCAACATTCACAGGTGTTTCAAGCCCTCGTTGTTGCCCGTGAAGACAACCTACCTGGACAAAAGCGCCTGGTAGCTTATATTGTACCCCAGCGATCGCAACCAAAAGTTGATGAATTGCGCCTTTTTCTGAAAGAAAAACTACCTAATTATATGGTACCTGCCGCTTTTGTTTTATTAGAAGCAATAAC
>JBAVZX010001017.1:0-6982 GCA_049589015.1 Phormidium sp.
CCTATTCAGGTTTTTCTTTGAGTTGGCGACAAATGATTGACACTCCGAATGCGGAGATTGATGCTTAGGTGCATTTTAGAGAATTGGTTTGATCTACCAGTTGGGAAATTGTCCACTTTGCACGAGTAAATTTGAGAAGTGGAACAGGGGAAATTCTACTGAGTCAAAATGCTGAAACTTGGCGCTATGTAAGTAATCTAGCAGTTTCTTCTATTGGGGCAAGCACCTACTTGGGATAGAAAGTCTAATTAAGAAAAATAAAAGCTTGTGACAGTGACACATTGCTTGCACATTTATAAACCGTAGTTGCCTAAATTTTAAGTGTAGACACTTAAAACAACAGTTTTTTTGTAGTTAGCTAATCCTTCTGTCAGGTCAATTAAGAGAGTAGAATATATGAATTTACCTTGCTCTAAAACTTTAATAAACTCTGCAAATATAGATGTCGATTTCCCTGCTAATGAGTCTGGTTTAGATATTGAAGTTCTAACTTATTGTGTTTGGAACGAACTAGAGTCGCAAATTAAATCTGGTAGTACGGTAAAAGTTTCTGCGGCTTCTATGCAGGGAGTGGCGAGTCGAATTGCCAAAGAAGTAAAAAGAATTTGCCAGGAAAGTTACCGGATTCAAAATTCAGGAGAAGTTCGTTCTTGGCAAATATCTTTAGTCAAACATCGGGTACAAAAATGTTTGTCTTATTATCATGTTGGTTCTCAGCAAAGTCGGATTGAGTTACATAGTACTTTGGCGGCAATTGTGTATCGTTATATCGCACCGATGCGATCGCCACTAGGTTTTCAAGCCCGTTACAACATGATCGAAGATTTCCTACAAGGCTTTTATATCGAGTCGCTGAAAGTTTTCCGTAAAGAAGCTGAACTACCGGAAAATTACACGCCGCGCCATTCCCTAGAAATTGCTGAATATTTAGCATTTACCGAACAATATGCGAGACGGAAAATTTCTATAAAAGCCGGACTTTCTCAGCAATTAATTGTGTTACGCGCCCAAACTTTTGCCCGTCGTCAACCAGCGGAAACAGCAATAGATATTGAATTAGCTGCTGAGTCAACTAAAGGTGAAGATGCTGGCGCATCTATACAAGAATCAGCATTACAACAGGTACGGGCTTCTATGGTATCGGAAAGTAGCGATCATTCAGAAGCACTGTTGCGAGAAAATTTAATTACTGAGTTAATTCAATATTTGGAAGCGCAAGAACAGCCAGAATGTGTAAAATATCTCATCTTAAAACTGCAAGATTTATCAGCGCCAGAAATTGACGAAATTCTCGGTTTGTCTCCCAGACAGCGAGATTATTTACAACAACGCTTTAAGTATTATGTGGAAAAGTTTGCCCGTTCCGATCGCTGGCAGTTAGTCCATCAATGGTTAGGTGCAGATATCGATCAAAAGTTGGGGATGTCTTCTGTGCAATGGGAACTGTTCTGGCAGAAACTTTCACCCCAACAACAACAACTACTGCAATTAAAGCGTCACCAAGTTAATGACCAAGCGATCGCCACCGCCCTAAAATGCTCCCAGAAACAAGTCCAAAAACGCTGGGCAGAACTTTTAGAATTCGCTTGGCAAAATCGTAACCGGGATTAATGGCTGGGGACTAGGGACTGGGGACTGGGGAAGTATTTGAACTTTGAGTTAGGGAAGAAATTTTAAGTTATCTCCCCGCCCCCCTGCCCCCAGAGTCTCTGGAGCCCCTCTACCTTCTGCTGGTAAATTTGCTAACTTAGTCTTAACAGTTAGTTACTTTTTTTAGCTATTAGCTCAGCGCTAACTGCCCTAGTTCTATGACAGCAATTTGCAACCCACTGGGAAACCAGTTTTTGGATTCAGCCCAACTAGCGGCGCAAGATGTGGCAGCACTCAAAGAAGTCTTCCAGACTATCAATGCCGACAGTTGTCCGCGGCAATTTAACTTTCATCTCCACAGTAAATGTTCTGATGGTAAGTTAGAACCACAGCAGTTGGTGAAACAAGCGATCGCTATTGGTTTGAAAGGATTTGCTATCACAGATCATCACAGCGTTAACGGCTTCTATGAAGCTATCAGTTGGCTGGAACAATGGAAACATTCTCACCCAGAAACAGCAGCACCTCGTCTGTGGGTTGGGGTAGAAATTACCGCAAAACTCTTGGGAACGGAAGTTCATATTTTGGGCTATGCCTTTAACCCGGAACATCCGTCAATGTTGACTTATTTACTAGGTGTAAGTCCTCTAGATGAAGAAGCTAAAGCAGTTAATGTAATTGCGGCTATTCATCAGGCTGGTGGTTTGGCGATACTGGCACACCCGGCGCGATATCGTCAGGCTGCAACTGTTTTAATTCCCGAAGCTGCCTATTTGGGTATTGATGGAGTAGAGACTTATTATGCTTACAATAATCCTAATCCTTGGTGTACCAGTCCTGAACAAACTAGACAGGTGCAACAGTTAAGTGCCACATACCAATTGTTGAATACTTGTGGTACTGATACTCATGGGCTTAACTTACTGTTGCGCCTGTAAGCTGTCTATTGAGGCAGGGGGGCAGGGGGGCAGGGGGGCTCCAGGAGATCAAAGAAAATCGCAAATCTAAAATCTAAAATCTAAAATTTCCTAATCCCCAGAATCTAAAATCTAAAATTTCCTAATCCCGAGTCCCCAGTCCCAAAAACCAGGAATTTCTATCACAAGTACGAGAGTCCACTTTATTTGGTTAAACCATGTTCCAGGGCATAGCGGACTAATTCGGTGCGGCTGTTGGTGCCCGTCTTACTAAATAGGCGGCTAACGTATTTTTCCACGTTGCGAACGCTGGTTTCCAAACGACGGGCGATTTCTTTGTTCATCAGCCCTTGTGCCACTAAGTCTAGGACACTTTGTTCTCTAGGGGTCAAATCAATTTTAATGTGTGTATCAGACTGAGCGATCATAGGTCTTTGCTGCAATATTCGCTGAATTTCAGCCAATTGTCGGGCAATATCTTCAATATCTGTACCTTCTGTCCCTTTGTCCGCAGATGCTCGACGTTCCAACAAATTTTCGACAATTGCTACTAACTCATCAGGGTCAAAGGGTTTGGAAAGATAGGCATCACAACCAGCATGATATCCTTGAATGCGGTCTTTAGTCATTCCCCTAGCAGTGAGAAATACCACTGGTAATGATTTGAAACGGGGATCTTCCCGCATTTGCTTGAGAAACTGATACCCGTCTACTTGAGGCATCATAATATCTGTGATCACCAAGTCAGGAGGATTACTTTGCAACTTTTCCCAACCTTCAGCAGCGTTACTAGCAACATTAACGCTGAATTCACTGTCTTCTAGATAAGCTTGGACGGCTTCGCGCAGTCCGGGTTCATCATCGACAAGTAAAAGTTGACCTGGCATCTGTACCACCTTATTACCTTAAGAATTTACTATCTTAAATGTAGCGAAATTTATTCCAGGGAAAAGGGAAAGGTTGTTATTCTAGTCGTTCAATTATTTTTGCTGTTTCAGGAAGTTGCGCTGACTGCTGTCCTGAAAATCGCGCACCTTTGCTTAGTAAACTCAAAGGAGTATTTAGTAAGTCTACAAAATTAGCTTTGCCGAGAATTGCTTTGGCGCTGGTAATTGGTATTTCTTTGACTATCCATCTACTCAAAGTATAGATATATTCTTTTGGGGGGACATTCGCCATTAATTTTATGCCATAAAGTTCATGTAAATAGCGATTTGATTTTCCGTATCTGCGCCATTGGCTTTGAAATTCTGTTAATGTTGACCGATGGCGATGTTGCACAATTGCCTTTGGGGAAAAATGAATTTTCCAGTGAGTTTCTTGTTGAATTCGCCAACAAATATCGGCATCACCACCAGTAGTTAAGTAAGGACGAAATAACCCAATTTGGGCAAAAATGTCTTTTTTAATTGCTAAGTTAGCGGTTTGACCGTAAGGGCAAAAGGGATGTTCTAAGGTATATTTTTGAGATAATGTATCTTTTTTTTCGGCATATTTTTCTAAGATGGTTTTACCGGGTAATCCGATAATTTCTCCGGCAACAATGCCAATGTTGCTATCTTGAAATGGTAGAATTAATTCGGTTAACCATTGGGGTTGAGGACGACAGTCAGCGTCGGTAAAGGCGATAATTTCACTTGCTGCGGCGCGAATGCCTGCGTTGCGTGCGGCGTAGGAACTTTGAATTTTTGTTTCGGCTAAGTAGTGAATTTGGGGGAAGTTTTGGGCGGCGTTTTGGATGATGGTGGAGGTGCGATCGCTACTAGCATTATCTACTAAAAAATATTCTACTTCTTCTATTGGATAAGTTTGTGATTTTAAGCAATTAATTAAATCCGGTAAATCATTTTCCCCGTTATAAATTGGGACGACTACCGAAACTTTTGGTAATATAGTTTTCTCTTGGTCGCTCATTTTTGGTTTTGGGGACTGGGGATTGGGGACTAGGGATTGGGGACTAGGGATTGGGAAGATGGGGAAATGGGAAAAAACTCAAAATTCTCTTCCTAGTCTCTAGTGCCCAGTCCCCGATCGCATATTAACGAATCAACAAACAGAGAAGATATAAAATTGCATTGATAGTGTAAAAAGTTGCGACGACTTGGAGTTCTGACCAACCAGAAAGTTCCAAATGGTGATGTAATGGGGCCATTTTAAACAGTCGTTTTCCTACTCCATCGGGCCCTTTTGTGGCTTTGTAATAACCGACTTGCGCCATTACGGAAAGGGTTTCGATAAAGAAGATGCCACTGAGGATAAATAAACTCCAAAGTGTGTTACTTAATAAAGCTACAGATGCTAAAGCGCCTCCTAATGCTAGGGAACCTGTATCACCCATAAATACTTTTGCTGGGTTACGATTGTGGGCTAAAAATCCTAAGCAGCTGCCACTTAAACAGGCGCAAAATATCATTAATCCGGGATGAGTTGGGGCGACTAAGGTGGCTAATCCTAAAAATGCGATCGCGCAAAGTCCACTTGCTAACCCATCAACACCATCCGTTAAATTTGTAGCATTGCTTTCTGCTACTAACACAAAAACTGCCAAAGGCCAAAACAATAAACCCAAAGGTAATGCTAAACCCAAAGGTAAATTGATGGTGGTAATACTTGCTGGTTGCTGCCAAAGTAACCAGAGACAAAATAATACTGCAAAACCAACTTGCAAAGCCAATTTCATTTTCGGGGAAATGCCTTTATTAGATTTGCGGCGTAAAATTTGCCAATCATCTAACCAACCAATAAAAGCATAACCAATCGTTAAAGCGGAAACTGCTGCAACTGTTCCGAAGTCTATTAATCCTAAAGTTAAAGCTGACCAAACTAAAGCAATAATTACACCGACGGGGATAAAAAATATCCCTCCCATTGTGGGAGTTCCACCTTTTTTTAAGTGACTTTGCGGCCCATCTTCCCGAATTACTTGTCCAGCTTTTAGCGAAGTCAAAACTGGTACTACCCAGTAGCCTAACCCAGCTGTTGCTATGGCGCAAACCCAAAACGGCAGTGTCAAAGAAACTCCTGGGTTTAAAAATCTACCTGTTTTTCCATCCAGAAAAATTGCAACTACACTCAATACAACTGCTAGGATTACAGACAGATTCACCCCTGATAACTTAAGTGACCTGCTATCTAGTGATTTAGCATCCACGAAATTACTTTACTCCACACTCTAAATTGATTTTGGTGATTGGCAAAGGACAGAGACAGGGGGACAAGGGGAATTTTTTATCTTTTAACTTCTGCCTTCTGCCTTCTGCCTTCTGCCTTCTGCCTTCTGCCTTCAAAGATTAAACCTCTTCTTCCAACTCTCCGATGTCATCATCACCGAAGTCGTCGTCGTCGTATCCTACCTCATCAACAGCTATCAGACCATCAATGTCTTCGCCTTCTTGGGAATAATCTTGGGCGGGGACATCATCTCTTGCTAAGAGGCGACCTGTAGATTCTAACCAATCAAGAATCGAAGTTTCATGTCTGGTGGGAATGACAGCTGCGGGTTGATCTATTGGATCTTCACGCAAGGAAGGATTATATAGCATAGGAGCGTTAAGGGTTACTTTATCTAAATTCAGACAATAAGAGTTTAGCAATTATCAGCCTGTTCGAGTCTACTTTTAAAAGTATCCTTGAGTTAAATAGATCGAAAGAGGTGTGTAAACATGATTGGCAAGATGGAACTGCTAGAAGCGATCGCAGGCAAAAATCGTGGTTTACTAGCAAGGGAAACTGATAAGCTAGCAATCATGGCTTTAGTTGCCCAATTGGAAGATCGCAACCCCACCCCCAGACCAACGGAAGCTACAGATTTACTCGAAGGAAATTGGCGATTACTTTATACTACCAGCCGGGAACTTTTAGGTATTGATAATCTGCCATTGTTTAATCTTGGGCAAATTTACCAATGTGTTCGCACTAATGATCCTAAAATTTATAACATTGCCGAAGTTTCAGGAGTGCCGTTTTTGGAAAGTATTATCAGCGTGACTGCTACTTTTATTCCCGTTTCCGAATGTCGAGTAAATGTGAGATTTGAACGGGCAATTAGCGGTTTGCAACGGCTGTTTAATTATCAAAATCCAGATAATTTTATTCAACAAATCGAATCGGGTAAAAAGTTTCTGGGAATTGATTTTCAGATTACTAACCGAGAACAAAAAGGTTGGCTGGATATTACTTACTTAGATGATGATCTGCGAATTGGGAGAGGTAATGAGGGCAGTGTATTTGTTTTAACTAAATCCTAAATTTTGAATTGATTATGCGCTTATCCCAAAGACACTTAAATATCCTTTCAAGTTGTCCGAGAAAGTTTCAGCATACTTATTTGGATCAATTTGGTTCGGTGACGACTCCTGAACAGCAAGAAAAGCTGAGTTGGGGGAGTCATTTTCACTTGTTAATGCAACAGCGAGAGTTAGGTTTGCCGATCGAGTCTTTCTTGCAAGAAGATACTAAAATGCAGCATTCTGTAG
>JBAVZX010001018.1:0-10340 GCA_049589015.1 Phormidium sp.
GAACACAACCGTTGCACCATTGAAGATGAAATTCGGTTTGTTGATGGGCGGACAATTCGCCGCTTTTCTAGTCAAGTTCGGGATATTTACGATCGCTATTTTGGCAGGTTATATATTTTTGAAGATGTGAGCGATCGCAAACAGTTAGAAAAATCTCTCCGCTTAACCGATTTCTCCTTTGAAACTTTATCTCTTTCTGCTACTTGGTTTGACAAAAATGGCAAAGTTTTGCGGGTCAATCAAGCGGCTTGTCAATCACTAGGTTATTCTCGTACCGAGTTAGAATCAATGTACGTTTATGACTTCGATCCAGATTTTTCTCAAGAGATCTGGTTAAAGTGTTGGCAAGAACTCAAACAATATCAACATATTACCTTTATTACCCAACATAAAAGAAAAGATGGTCAGGTTTTCCCTGTAGAAGTTAGTGCTAATTATGTCAATTTTAATGATGAGGAATATAGTTTTGCTTTTACGGAAAATATAAGCGATCGCATCCAAGCACAAGCTGCACTGCTAGAAAGTGAAGCACGTTGGCAATATGCCTTAGAAGGTAACGGAGATGGTGTTTGGGATTGGAATATTCAAACAAATGAACTTTTCCTCTCCCGTAACTGGAAAAAAATGCTAGGATTTGCGGACAATGAACTTGGTAATAATTTAAATGATTGGGAAAAACTGGTTTATCCTGATGATATAAAACAAGTTTATCAGAAAATTGAAAAGCATTTTCGCAGAGAAACTGAACAGTTGATTAGTGAATACCGACTTCAATGTAAAGATGGAACTTATAAATGGATTTTAGCTCGTGCCAAAGTTATTGAGCGCAGCGAAAATGGTCATCCTTTGCGAATGATTGGGACAAATACTGATATCACTGAACGCAAAGTTATGGAAGAAGCTTTGCGCGAAAGTGAAGAACGTTATCGTTCTTTAATTAGCACGATGGCAGAAGGTATTGTTTTACAACAAGCTGATGGAACAATTACTGCTTGTAACGAAAGTGCAGAAAGAATTTTAGGGCTAACTGCCGATCAAATGATGGGGCGAAGTTCGATCGATCCGCGATGGCAAGCAATACACGAAGATGGTTCACCTTTTCCGGGAGAAACTCATCCCGCAATTGTCACTTTATGCACTGGAGAACCACAATTTAATATTATCATGGGAGTTCACAAACCTGATGGCAGTCTCAGTTGGATTTCGATTAATTCCCAACCCCTATTTCACCCAACTGAAACTCAACCTTATGCTGTAGTAACATCTTTTACTGATATCACAATTCGCAAACAAATAGAAGAAGCTTTAAAACAGCAAGCGGAAAGGGAAAGGATGATTTATGCGATCGCCCAACGCATTCGTCAATCTTTAGATTTAGAGCAAATTTTAAATACAACAGTTGATGAAGTACGCCATTTTCTGCAAACTGATCGAGTAATTATTTATCGTTTTAATCCAGATTGGAGTGGAGTAGTAGTTAAAGAATCAGTTGCGGAAGGTTGGCTAAAAATTCTCAATATGGAAATCACAGATACTTATTTTGTCGAGAGACAAGGACAGTCATATCAGTACAATACAATTCGAGCCACTTCAGATATTTATCAGGCAGGATTGAATCCTTGTCATATAGAATTATTGGAGAAATTGCAAGTAAGATCCAAGCTGATTGTCCCAATTTTACAAGGCGATAAACTTTGGGGATTGTTAGTAGCCCATCATTGTAGTTCCCCGCGTCAGTGGAATTCTTGGGAAAGCGAACTCCTGCAACAATTGGCGACACAAGTAGCGATCGCAATTCAACAGTCAGAACTCCACCAAAAATTACAAATAGCCAACAAACAGCTAGAAAATTTAGCATTAATCGATCAATTAACTCAAGTGGCTAATCGCCGCTGTTTCGATCGCACACTTTCTGAAGAATGGACTCGTTTAATCCGCGAACAACGTCCTTTATCATTAATCCTTTGTGACATAGATTATTTTAAACAATATAATGATACTTATGGACACACTCACGGAGATATTTGTTTAAAACTTGTCGCCCAAGCCCTCAAAAAAGCAGTTAAACGTGCGATCGATTTAGTAGCCCGTTATGGTGGCGAAGAATTTGCGATTATTTTACCCCATACTGATAGTAACGGTGCAGTGAAAGTTGCCCAAAAAATTCATCAAGCTATCCAGGATCTATACCTTCCTCATGTTGGTTCTGCTGTCTCACAATTTCTCACACTAAGTATCGGAATTGCCACAACAATTCCCACAGACGAAACAGTTCCTTTAGCTTTAATTGAAACAGCCGATCGCGCCCTTTACCAAGCCAAATCAAACGGGCGTAATCGCTTTTTCATCGATGTTACTTCCTAATAATTTCCCATGCCCAATCCTTACTTTCGCTTCAAAAAGTTTACGGTATTTCACGATCGCTCAGCCATGAAAGTTGGCACAGATAGCATTTTATTAGGTGCATGGGCAAATATTACCAACACCCAACAAATTCTCGATATTGGCACAGGAACAGGCTTAATTGCATTGATGTTAGCCCAACGTTCCCTCGCCCAAATTGACGCAGTAGAAATTGATTTAGAAGCCTGTAATCAAGCCAGGGAAAATATTACTAATTCCCCTTGGTCAAACCGCATTCAATTATATCGTAATTCCATCCAAGATTATACAATTAATTGCCCAAAACGCTACAATTTGTTAATTTCCAATCCTCCATTTTTTACCAATGCTTCCAAAGCCGCAATCAAAGCCAGATCCCTAGCCAGACATAGTGATTCCCTTGAACAATCTGATATATTACAAATTGCCGAAAAGCTGCTTTGTGAAGATGGCAAATTAGCCATAATTTACCCAACAGAACAAGCCGAAACCTTTCAAAAAAAAGCCGAAACCTTTGGGTTTTATTCCCAGCGTAAACTCTACGTTAAATCAACCTTACAAAGTTCAATTAAACGCATATTGCTCGAATTTGGTAAAAGTCAATTAGAATATCAAGAAAGTACATTAGTAATAGAAACAGCGAGACATAGTTACAGCGCCGAATTTGTAGATTTAATCAAAGAATTCTATTTAAAGTATTAACAAACACAAGGTTGCTAGGAGTGTTGTATTTTCGTTATTTTCGTTCCCAGGTTCAACCTGGGAACGAAATCTGGGAGGTTCTACCTCCCCATCCACAGAGAGGGGCTAATGATTAAGCGCAATTTTACAGAAAATTGGGATGAATTGTACAAAATTTCCCTAAAATTCTGAGGATCATTGACAACATTAAACGCTTGATTGTTTTACCATTTGAATTGCCCTGCGGCGAATTTCGAGAATTTGACCAATTTCGCGGGCAAAACTGGGTTGACGTTCAATCATTTGATTCACTACAATTGCAGAAATTATCATCACTTCGAGATCGTTGACAGCAGTTACCGATACTGCACTAGGTTCACCGGAAAACAGTGCCATTTCGCCAAAAAATTCTCCAGCTTTAAGTGGTAGCACTTCATGTTCGGTTCCCAATTCATCTGTTGTTGTTAATAACGCTTGCCCGGAAATGATGATATATAAATCATTGCCGGGATAGCCTTGCTGAACGACTTTTTCTCCGGTTCCAAAGTGATGCAGTACAATCCCTTGAGAGAGGGTATCTAAGTTTGCTTGTTCCTTGTTGAGAGGTACAAAAGCTGGGATAGATTGCAGACTTTCAGCGAATTTTTTACTAGTTCCTTGCGATCGCGAAGTAGGCCCATGAAAATGATACAAAGTACGAATGGGAAAGGGAATGGTGAGATTATTTCTTTGCGCCGCGTACCAAATCCGGGTGATAAAGCGATCGCGAATTTCCTCCAATTCCCCATAATTCTCAATAAAGAACTTCACCTCATAAGTTACACTTGAATCATCGTAAGAAAGAGTAAAAATTTTCGGTTCAGGATCGGCAAGAATGCCTTGGGTTGACAGTGCGGTACTTTTCAAAACTTGCTTTGCTAAGTTAGGCGGATTACTATAAGAAAAGCCAATTTTAATGCGTTCTGCATGGAGATACAAAGGCTGACTAAAATTATAAATAGTTTCTCCGCCGATCACCTTATGGGGAATAACAATCATTTCCCGATCGAAAGTTTCTAACCGCACTGCACGCCAATTAATATCAATTACTTGTCCAACAATATCTCCTACCCTTAACCAATCTCCGACGGAAAAGGGACGTTCAAAAAGTAGCGCAATACCTGACATAACGCTACCCAAAGTATCTTGCAGCGCTAAACCAATGACGATCGAACTCACACCTAGCGCCGTAACCAAACCTGCAAGATCAGCATTCCACACGGTTGCCAGAACGATCGCTGTTCCCAGCAAAATTAAAAATAACCGTGAAAGATCAACCAACAATTTAGGAAATCTTGCCCGCCAAGTATTAGCTTCTGCTTGTTCAAATAATATCGCATTCAGCAGGGAAAGTGCAGCATGAATCACACAAATCCAGAGCAAAGTTTGAACTGTTTTAATTAAGTTACCGTTAGGATTAAGCTGGAGAACGTTCTGCATAAATAGCATGAACACCAGAACGGGCAAAATCAAATTTCGCACAACTAGTAACGTTGCTGCTAGGGGTTTACCGCGCCGCTTTAGTCGATGGATTATTTCACCCAAGACGACGATCAAGAACGGAAAACCAACGACAAGAGCGATCGACCAAATTAATAAAGTACTTTCAATTGTTGTATTGTTCATAAAATTTTATTCGGCAACCTCAACAGGCGACTGTGTACTTTTTAATAGCCACGCATTTAATTTTGATTTTCCATTTGTTTCCTTGTCAGTCATTGGCTCAAACTGATAGAGATCGTGCAGACGATGATAAACTGTCTGAGAAACTATAATTCCGCCCGGTGGACAAGCATCTTTCAGCGCAGCAGCCACATTAATTGTATTGCCCCAAACATCGTAAATGCAGCGATTTCGACCGACAATCCCCGCAATGATATCGCCAGAGTTGATGCCAATTTGAATGTTAAGTTTCAATCCTCGTTCATGATTAAATCGCCGCACAATTATCTGCATTTCTAGCGCCACATCAATAGCTCGTTTGTCGTGATCGAGATAAGGAACAGAAAGCCCACAAACTGCTAGATAACTATCACCGATAGTCTTAATCTTTTCCACACCATAGCGTTCTGCGGCTTCATCAAATGCCGTAACTAAATCATTCAAAATTGCGATAGCTTCAGATGCACTTAAGGTGCTTAATAATTTAGAAAATCCGGTTAGATCTGAAAACAAAATGGCCACATTTGCCACATCTTCTGCAATTTCTTTTTCGCCACGTTGAAAGCGTTTCGCCACTGATGTTGGGAAAATGCTTAAAAGTAATTGTTCGTTCTCCCGGTTTTTCTGTTCTACGAGATTAGTTTGAGTGCGAAGACTCTGCACAATTTCATTGAGAGAATTTGCCAGTTCACCAAATTCATTTTCTGTTTCTAAAGGGGCATTCGCGCCAGCAATGCGTAGCATTATCGCATCAAGTTTTCCAGCTGCTACTTGGCGCGTACTATTGATAAGTTGATTGATCGGTTTAACGAACAAATAAGCCAACGCCATTGCCAGAAGCGTCACCAATAACATTAGTAAGGTTGCTGAAATTAGGATTTGATATCGGAAGGAATAAATGGGAGAGTAAGCTTCTGATAGATCCATTTCCGAAAGAATTACCCAATCTAGCCCATCAATGCGAAGCGGTGCATAAGAACTGAGAACGGGAATGTCTCGATAATCTCGAATAATCCTAGTTCCTTGCTTTCCGGTCAAGGCATCTGCAACGGCTGCCGTTCGCACATACTGCTGTAAAATGGAAGTGCCATATTGATTGATTCGGTTGATTTCTGGCTCACTCACTCCCAGCGATCGCAAAGTCTTGGCATAACCTTGGGGATCTTGCACCAAAAACCGGGAAACCGATCGCATTAGTGCATCTCGCCCCACTAAATAAGTTTCGCCTGTTTTGCCTAAGCCATCGCTTTCCCAGTTGCGATTCCCCGTCATCACATGATTAATTTCATCAACTGGAAGCTGAAATACTAACACTCCTATTAGTTCCGATTGATTAAAAATTGGAGCAGCAATAAACGCCGCAGGTGCGCCATAAGAGGGGGAATATGCTTGAAAATCTATAACTTTGGCATAGTCTCTGGCTTTAGATTCTCGTACCATTTGGTAGAGCTTTGCAAGGTTAGTTTCTTTGTAAGCACCGTTGGCAAAATTTGTCCCAAAGTCGGTTTCTTTAAAAACAGTGTAAACGATTGTTCCTTGTGGATCGATGAGGAACATATCGTAATAGCCAAACTTCTGAATAATTTTCCGAAAAATCGGGTGATAGCGGGCATGAATTCTGCTATATTCGCTGTTATCTTGCGGGTTATCTAAGGAATCTTTTTTTCCGACTGCATGGGGATTAGCGGCAATATAATGATATTGCAGATAGCGGGATGCGATCGCTTTTGGCAGATAAGATTGCAGAATTGGTGAACCTTCCTCTGCTTTTGTTAAGCGAGTCAGAAATTCGTCCCGGTAGTAAGCTGTAAGTTTCTGATCAAATGTTGGCGGCACATTAGCAGTTTCAAGTTGATTATAAGCAGTTGTAAATTCCTGCATGGCAGCGATTATAGCCGGATTTTCGCTCAATGTTTGGGTATGATTGTGGATGTTTTTGAAATAAGATTCAATCTGGTAGGCTTTAGAAGCCCGAACGCTGGTAAGCTGACTAAATACTCGGTTTGTGAGATTGAGTTGCCCACTACGATATCCCAGATAAGCAGTGACTAAAATCGAACAACTGCTGACTGCCAGCAGCATCATGATCAGTTTGGATTTGATACTTAGAGAATTGAGCGATCGCATAAAAAAGGTACAGCTTGCTTCAAACCAGTGACGCAGAAATAGCCGTATGTATCATAAGGCACGGTCACTCCCAATACTGTAGTGAAGCAGGCAGATTAAGAGTTTCAGAATGAATATCTTTCATTCTGAAACTCTTAGCCATTGTTCATCCACTATTTTCAGCCTATTTAACGAATCGTGGATTCCCGTTCGACCTTTTTATACTAAATCCGGGTTAAAAATCCCCTTTATGATTGAACCGCTCCAGACGCAGAGAACGCAGAGGAAAGAGAGAGAGAAGATAGGGGGGGTAACTAACCAGGATTTGGTATTACAGGCTGGCTAGTTTTGAATCCACTGTGGTTTACTTGGCCAGATTTTTTTCAGCCTTGGTTTTCGGCATCTTTCTTTAGTTTAGTAGACAACGCTGAAACTCTCTAATTTAAGCCGCTCCAGGGTTTTTCTTCCAGATATTTTTCTTTGCCGATCCTGATTGAGTGAGAAATTGTGCCTCATTTCTCTTGCAAATACTGTCCTCAATAGGCGACTATAGCTTACAAACACTTGCAGTTTAGCAAAGTATGCCACAGTCCGATTAAATTTCTAGAGGATTGCTATGGTTTCAACTGTGCAATTGACAGGCAATTTTGTATTTTATGTAACAGATACAACGGATGAACAGAACAAAAGGGCAGATTTACTCAAAAGGGTCTGGTCTTTTAAGAAGAATTGGATACAATAGAAATATAGGTAGTAATAACCCTACCGAAACCTGCACCTCTTCTAGGTGTATTTGTATGGCTTTTATTAAGCTATGGGCAATCACAAACTTGAATCGAATGGAATGGCTGAGTTAATGGGGATTAACCAAAATTAGGCATTGTGAGGAAAATGCGAATCAATAAAATTGCAAAATAGGTAACAAAACCTAAAAATGTTCCCATTAGACTTAAGCAAGAGTTTATAACCAAACAATATTTTATGAGCATAGGGATGGAAGCTGTGCGGAGATTTCAGTCTGTCCACCTGAAAGCGAGGGGGTCTTCAGAGTGATTGCTATATCTAAGCGTCCAGTTGGGCGCAGCTGGGCTACGATTAGCTTTGCTTCGACTCTTTACCTTTGTCCGATTTTGGATTTGCTGGTGTCTGAGATTCCTGACTCCTGGCAAGCGGAATTGCGACTGGGTTTACAAGAGGCTTTGGTAAATGCGGCTAAACATGGTAACAATCTAGATCCTAGTAAAACAGTTGTGGTGAAATTTGCCGCGATCGCAGATCACTACTGGTGGGTGATCTCAGACCAAGGTGCGGGGTATCAACCTTGTTGTTGTCGTCCTAGCGATCTCAATGAGTACCTGCCGCCGGAAGAGTCGGAATGTGGTAGAGGTTTGTATATTCTATACAAACTTTTGACGAAGTGCATTGGAACCCGGAAGCAAGAGAGTTAAGCCTGTGTAAATATGTCAAGAGCCGCTATAAGTTACCTTTAGTGCGCTAGCTAGACTATAACTCTAGGTAATTAATTGTAGTTCACCAATTCTCAATTTTTGGTCAGCTAATAAATCTTAATGTTCCCAGCTTTAAGGCTGAGTGGCTGAACGAGCAGCCACTTCTAGAGGTTGGGGTAGGGAGATTAGTGAGAATTATTGTGTCCGTGCGTGGGACAGGGAGGGGCACTGAGCGATCGATCTAACCAACCAGAAGCTTGGTTAAAGCGCGATAAGGCTTCTTCTGGCTGATCTTTGAGTAAAAACACCAGTGCGGCGGCAGCTTGTTCACCTGCACGCGCTTGACGATTCGATTTGAGGCGATGCCAATCATTAGGTGTAATGGCAAGGCGTTCCATTAAGGCTTGAGCCAGTTCTAAGGTGGTAAATTGGTTCAAGGTGTCGGTTTTAAGTAGTTGGGTAGGTTCACTCATACTGAAATCACATTCGCATTTACCCTTACTGTATTCTATGAAGCCACCAGAAGAACCATCTGCATCGAGCGATCCCCAAAAATCGGGAAATAGTGAGCAAGAATTTGTGCAAGCTTTGGCGGAGGTAGAGCGATCGCTAATGGCACTAAAAGAACGTTTTGCACAGGTACAGCGCGATCGCCAACGACAAGCAGAGTTAAAACATCGCTATGAGGAAGTGCGTCAAGACCGCAGTATTAGGCGATCCCAGGAAATGACAACCCAGTTAAAGCAAATTCAGCAGGAGTTGGAAACCCTGGAAGTTAACTTGGAAAGCAGCTTGTTTTCTTGGAGTAGTTTGAAAGAACCTTTTTGGATGGCAGTGCGGTTTGCGGGGATCGGGATTGTTATCGGTTGGTTGTTGAAGTCTTGTGCAAATTAAAGACTTGTATTTTCCGCTCCGAAAAACTTACTCAAACTTACTTTGGTCACAGAACGAAGCTGGAAACCAAGTAAATTCAACGTTTTCTTCTTGCTTCATCGAATCCTTAACAGTTGAACCATTAAGTTTACTTAACTCTCCACAAGCAATCCCCGTTGAGCTAACGGTTGTTGGAAATTCAATTAAGATGTGCCAATTTTCTAAATTAATACTGGCATTCAAATCTCTATCTAACTCCATCCCACAATTGCCACACTTAAAAATTCTTTTTGAGAGTGGCATTTTTTGACGATGATGACAACAGCTACAAAGTTGCGAGCTTGGGTAAAACCTGTCAACTTTAATTACTGTTGAACCATACCAACTAGCTTTATATTCAAGTTGCCTTTTGAATTCATAGAATCCACAATCAGCAAGAGCACTAGCCAATCTATGATTTCTTAGCATTCCAGAGACGTTTAAATTCTCTATGACAATTTCGCTGTGGTTTTTAGCAAGCCAAGTTGTTAGTTTGTGCAATGCGTCTTGTCTGATATTAGCAACTTTTCTGTGCAATCTAGCTACTTTTAGATTAGCTTTGGCGCGGTTTTTTGAACCGAGTTGCTTACGACAGAAAGACCGTTGCAGATGAGCTAACTTTCTTTTAGCCTTTCGATAAGCTTTGCGGTTAGGAAAAACTGTACCATCGGAACAAGTAGCCAGAGCATTAATTCCGAGATCAACTCCGATCCGCTTTCTAGTATGGCGAGTTGGCGATGGCGCTAAGTCGTATTTAAAACTGATATACCAATCATTTGCTTTTTTGGAAATGGTGACATTTTTTGGTTGGACTGTTGGCAAGATTTCATAACATTTAACCCAGCCAAACTTAGGGATTTTGATCTGATTGCCAGAAATCTTAATATTTCCTTCTAGATAGAAACTATCTTTAACGTTTTTCCTTTTAAACTTAGGTTGACGAGTTCCTGGGACTTTAAAACAACGTTTAAACGCTGCATCTAAATATCTTAACGCTTGTTGAGGAGCGCATTTAGAAACTTGATAATACCAAGGATTAACTGATTTAACTTCTGCTACTAATTGCTTATGTAAGTCGATCGCACTTGGTCGCTTTTCTTTAGCCTCTTT